>CAWBHO010000018.1:0-10129 GCA_963788415.1 uncultured Acidobacteriaceae bacterium
CAGCTTGAGGTGAGGGTTGGCGAGACCGTCAACGAAGCCGACAAGCTGACGCCAGAGGTCGGCCACATCGTAGGTGGTCGAGGGCAGCAGGTCGGATTTGTCCACCTCGGCGTCCGTGGCCTTGCGAAGCTGGTCAATCTTCATCTGGATCCGGTCGTCGAAGCGGGAGGCCGAGCCGCGCGCCTTGACGACGTCGCCGCGCTCGAAATCCTTGGCGATGCGCGGGTCGGAGAGCTCCCAGACGCGGCCTTCGAGCTGACCCGTCTTATCGCCCAGAATCAGGTTGAGGTATGCCTTGTTGTTCTTGGTGGTGCGTTGCTGCTTGGCCAGGACGAGGAAGAAGCTGTCGAAGAGCTTGCCCTCGTCGAAGTTGGCGAGATCGGCGATATAAATGTCTTTCATTCTGCCCTGAAGATTAACGCATGAGGGCAGGGGCGCGGCAAAAATCGGCTCGGAAGCGGGCGTGGGGGTTGACGATTCCTTCGCCGTGACGCAAGGTTATCGGCAGGAAACTGTGCCGGAGGAATTCGAGATGAGAGGTATTTTTACCCTGCTTGCCGTGGTGTTGATCCTGGCCGCCGTGGCCGCGCTGAGCGCCGTGGCGCAGGTTCGGCAGCCGAGCCGGGGAGCGGGGCATTGGGCCATCGTGGTGCATGGCGGAGCGGGGGTCATCGAGCGCTCCGCCCTGAGCCCGGAGGCCGAAGCGGCCTATCGCGCCTCGCTGGGCAAGGCGACGGAAGCCGGAGCGAAGGTGCTCGACCGGGGCGGCTCGGCGGTGGATGCTGTCGAGACTACGATCAGGATTCTCGAAGACGATCCGCTGTTCAATGCGGGCCGGGGCTCGGTCTTCACCTCGGCGGGCACGAATGAGATGGACGCGGCCATCATGGACGGCGAAAATCTGGACGCTGGGGCGGTGGCCGGGGTGACGCGCACCCGCCACCCGATCAGCCTGGCGCGCGCGGTGATGGAGAAATCGCCCTATGTGATGCTGGCCGGCGCCGGAGCGGACGCTTTCAGCCTTCGGGAGGGACTGGAGCAGGAGAACCCCGGCTACTTCTTCACCGAGGCCCGCTGGCAGTCGCTGGTCAAGCAACTGCAAAAGCAGGGCCTGCCCGTGCCGCCGCGTCCGGCCGGCGCACCGATGCCGCCAGCGGAACCTCCGACACCTGTAGCCCAGATCGAGGAATCGCCCGACATACGCCGCTACGGAACGGTGGGCGCGGTGGCGCTGGACCGGGCTGGAAACATCGCCGCCGGAACCTCTACGGGCGGATTGACAGCCAAGATGCCGGGCCGCGTAGGCGACTCTCCGATCATCGGCGCGGGCACCTACGCCTCGAACCGGTCCTGCGCCGTCTCGGCGACCGGCACGGGCGAGTACTTCATCCGCCTCGGCGTGGCGCGCGAGGTCTGCAACTTGGTCCAGCTCAAGGGGATGAAACTGCAACAGGCCGCCGATGAGGTCGTCCACAAAGAGCTGATCGCCTTGCACGGAGAGGGTGGCGTCATCGCCCTCACCCCCGACGGCCAACTCGCCTGGAGCTTCAACACTCCCGGAATGTTCCGCGCCCGGATAACCGAGGGCGGCAAGCTGGAGGTTGGCATTTATCGCGACGAGCCGTAAAAATCGCGCCTGGCCGCGGCATCGGGAACTGGCTCGCGTGGGCAAGGCTTGGCTGGGCAAAATCCAGGGAAAAATTTCCTGGTGGAATCGAGGAGGAAACAATCCCTCAGGGGCTAAAGCTCGCGAATTTCAGGGCGTTTGCGGCACGGCTGAAGCCGTGCCCTTTCAAAACTGCTCCACACAAGAGCAAATTTGCCCTGAAAGCCGCCTTCCAGAGCGGCATTCTCCGCTCAAAAAGAGCGGACTCAGCGGATAATTTCAAACTTTTCCCAAAGGCAATTGCAAACCGGGCAGTGCTCGTGCTCCTCTTCCGTCTCCGAGGTGTAGCCGCAAACCGGGCACACATAGAAGTCCCGCGCTTCGCCGATCCAGCCGATACATCCATCTTCCCGGCCTGCAGCAGGGCGATGGCCTCGCTGAAGAGCCGGGCGTGGGTCTTCCGGCCTCGAAGGCCCAAGTGAAGCTACGGAGCGCGGCCGTGTTCTTGCGCTCCTTGGCCTCATCCATGAAGCCGGGAAAGAGAGCCGATCTCGTACTGCTCGCCGTTGAGCGCGGTCTTGAGGTTTTCGAGCGTGCACTTGACCGCGACGGGGTGAATCTCGCACTCCGAGTGGCTGCCCAACTGGTGCAGATCACGCGCGCGTGGTTGGTCGCGTGAATCTGCTCGGCGCGCGCGGCGGCGCGAAACAGGCTCGCGGTGCCGTGCAGCCCGTCATCTTCGGCACGGGTGGCAAAGGCGGTGTACTTGGCGTGCGCATTGGATGCGGTCTCAAAGGCCGCCAAAAGATTCTGAACGGTGATTGCGTTTTCCGCGGCGATTGCTGGCATGAGATATTCCCCGACTCCGTTCAAGAGCCTACGAGCGTTCGAAGAGACCGCGCTGTGATGCAGGTTACAGGCCTGAGAGCTGACTTGCAAGTGGTCTTCATCGGTGATTTCTCTCGCAAGTCTATGATTTAAGGTAGTTTATGATGACTTTTACGGCCTCGCGCCGATTCGCAGAAAATCCTCGGCAATGTTCTAGAGAGATCATCCCCGGGGGACGACGCAGTGGGGAAGAGATTCAGGACCAAGGGGCTAGAGCAAAACCAGGGTAAACGTGCCCTCGCGGAACCTATGCGAGATGGCTTTTTGTTGAGAAAAAAGCCACTTTGAGCGATAGCCTCTGGGTACAGCTCCTCTGGTTTCGCGATAGCGGCCAGACCGTGGCCAAGGCTGCGGCCTCCTCTGGCAGTCAAGTCCCAGACAAACCCAAGCCATCCGATCGATGCGCCCTGGCGTGGAACCGGAACTGACTTCAGCAAAACTTCTGTCTTGAACGAGAGGAAGTTTGCGTCTTGAAGGCCCCGTCAACAGCTCAAGCTTCCGACCCGAAATGAAATGAAAGGATTGCTCGCTGCCACCATCCGGTGCGGCTTCACACAGGAGATTGCAGAACGAGTGAAGATTTTCATTTTATTGCAGCGCTGCTCTGACAGACCTAAAGCGGGCGCGGAGCGAATGAGGGGGCCGGGCAGGATCGCTGTCCGCTGTCACCTGAGCCACGAAGCGCCGCCAGAAAAATTCGCGCTTCCCGGCAGACTTGCATTGCCCACGCCGGATCGCGTGGCGTTTGCCGATGGGCGCGGATCGGTCGCCAGTTGCGCCGGCGCGGCATGCGCGTGGGCAAGCAGCGAGTGCAGCGGCAGCTCACGCTTTGTGCTGTTGAGCAGAAGTTGGCCACCAAGGATCAGCAGCCACACGCAGAGAGCAAGGCGTAGCGGACGTTGCGGAATCCAACCACTGAGCAGCGTTCCTCCCAGGGCTCCGGCAAGACCTCCCATCATCAGTTGCAGGAGCAATGGCTGGCCGAAGGGCTGCGAAAACCAGTGTGCGCCGCTGCCGATCATGGAGAGAACGAAGCCGAAGACGATATCCGTGCCGACCACTTGCGCGGAGCTCAAGCGGGTAAGACTGAGAAGCGCCGCGCTTCCCAGGGCACCGGCGCCGGCTGAGGAAAATCCCACCTCGGCCCCCACGGGAAGCATCAGCCACGGCAGAAGCGCGCTACGCTCCCGAGCCTGTGTGTTCTCTTTCACCGGACGGAAGGAAAAGAAAATCTGCCAGCCTGCGGTGCTCACCAGAATCGCTCCCAGAAGGCCGTTGAGCAGATTCTGCGATCCTGCGGTAATCAGTTGCTTCAAAAACAAGGAGCCAAGCAACACCCCGGGGACTCCGCCGAGAATCATCAGTCCCAGCGTCGGCCAGGAAACATTGCGCCGCAAAATTTGCGAAGGTACCAGAATCAGCTTCACGGCCGCCGAGAAAGTCAGGCCGATTCCAACCGCGACAGGCGCCGGTACAGCAAGGAACAGAACCAGAACGGGCACAGTGATGGTGCCTGCGCCCACTCCCGTGAGCGCGATAAAGAGGGCAATAAAGAATCCGATGACGTATCCCATTCAACTCCCTGGAAGCTATTTCATAACCGGCTTTGTGTCAGGGCACGGCTTCATTCGTGCCGAAAAGAACCGTAAGACTAAGGGCTTCAGCCCCTGAGCGCATCGCCATTTTGAAGCCGAGGCAGGGGATGAAACAGCTCCCTAGTGCGACTGTGCTGGTTCGATGTGAATGCCGCATTCAACCTTGCGTCCTGCCCAGCGCCCGGAGCGCGGGTCATTCGGGTCGAGCGGCGGCGTCGTACAAGGCTCGCAGCCGATCGAGGAGAAGCCGCGTTCATAGAGAGGCAGCAGCGGAATCGACAGGGATTCGCAGGCATACCAGACATCGCGCGTGGTCCATGCCGCCAGGGGGGCGAGCTTGAGCACCTGGCGGCCGCCGGGAAGCGTGAACATGGCCGACTCTTCGAGTGCCGTGCGGCTCTTGGCCTGTTCCCGCCGCAGGCCTGTGACCCACACTCGATACGCAGCCACCGCTTTGAAGAGCGGCTCGACCTTGCGCAGCCGGCAGCATTCATCGGGAGCGGATTGATAGAGCAAACCGCGTTCAGCCTCCTGTTCGGCGACGGTCTTTTCAGGAAGCAGATTCGTCAGATTCAATCGCCATTCGCTGGAAATTCGGTCCCGATAGGCATACGTTTCGGCAAAGTGATAGCCGGTATCGAGAAATAGAATGGGAATCTCTGCGTCCAGCTCGATGGCCAATCTGGTCAGCAGCACATCTTCGGCCTGGAAGCTGCACGTCAGGCAGGCGTCCTTCGTGGAGGAGATTTCGCGGGCCAGAGCTGTCCGCACTTCATCGAGCTTCGACTTCATCTGCGCATGGATTTCCTGTGTGCTCATTAGAGGCCCGCCTTTTCTGAGGAAATGAGGACTTCCGTTTCGTAGAGCAGCCGGTGAACACGAGCGACTGCGGCGGCAGTGTTGTCTGGATCGCTTGTGTCGAACGAAATCTCTTGTCCCTCTGAGCGTGCGACCAGCGGGCCTCTCTCATTCGCTTTCACGATCAGCGTGAGCAGTCCGGATCGGATCTGCAAACCGGTCACGACCTCCAGAAGATTGGGATGCAGAAGAAAGTCTTCGTTGCCGGCTTCAATGCGGACCGAGGCCACGCCGATGATGAACAGCGAGCGCTCGACGGAGTCAATCCATGCGGCGGGACCGCTTAATTCAAGAACAGCGGCGCGATGGCCCCATCGTGCCTCGCGTTCGCCGGCCGTCACCTGGCCCCATGCGCCGTCGCTGAGAGGCTCGCCCGCAGTTGTGACCGGGGAGGCGCTGGTGATCATGCCCGCCGCAACGGTTCCGTTTGTCTCCGCGTCGATCAGGATGAATGCGCCGGTCGAGCGATTTTCGCCGTACAAGTCGAGCGCGATGGGTCGCAGCAGATCAATCGTCACGACGCCGATTCCGTTCATCTCCAGCGTCTCGGCAGGCTGGCGCGCTAACGTGGCGACGTCGGTGCGATGTTCGAGCGAGGAGACAAAGGCCGGTACGGTCTGGCTGGTGTGTTTGAGCAGATAGCGGCGATTGCGATCGAGCGGACGTTGATCCATCCAGACGAGCGCGGCCTGGATGCGCCTGGCAACGACAGCTTGACGATCCGCGGCGGCGATCAGATCGCCGCGGCTGACGTCCAGTTCGCGATCGAGAACCAGCGTGACCGACAGCGGCGCATGAGCCTCGGTAAGGTCTCCATCGTAGGTGACGATACGCGCCACCTCCGCACTCCGGCCGGAAGGCAGAGCAGTGATTTTGTCTCCCGGACGAATGGATCCGCAAGCGATCTGGCCGGCAAATCCGCGAAAGGTATGGTCGGGACGAAGAACGCGCTGAACGGGAAGGCGGAAGGGCGCCGTGCTCGTATCCTGCGACGACGGAAGCGACTCCAACAACTCCAGCAACGATGGCCCACTGTACCACGGCATTGGGTCAGAGCCGGCCACGGCGCGATGCACGACATTGTCTCCGGCGAGCGCGCTGACCGGAACAAAGCTGAATTCGACCGGGTTGCCGGTATCGGCTGCGATGCGTTCGAGAACCAAGGCGAAATCCGACTCGATGGCGCGGAATGCAGCTTCGTTGTAACCAATCAAATCCATCTTGTTGACTGCGACGAGAAGGTGACGCACCCGCAGCAGCGAAGCAATGTAGGCATGGCGGCGAGACTGAATCAATACGCCCTTGCTGGCGTCGATGAGCACCACGGCGGCATCGGCGGTCGATGCGCCCGTGGCCATGTTGCGCGTGTACTGCTCGTGGCCGGGCGTATCGGCAATGATGAACTTGCGGCGCGGAGTGGAAAAGTAGCGGTAGGCCACGTCGATGGTGATGCCCTGTTCGCGCTCGGCGCGCAGGCCGTCGGTGAGCAGGGCAAAATCAATCTGTCCGGGAGCGGTGGTTCCTTTGCCTTCGATGGAGCGCACCTGATCTTCGTAGACCGACTGCGTATCGTAAAGCAGGCGGCCGATGAGCGTGGATTTGCCGTCATCCACGCTGCCCGCGGTTGAAAAGCGCAGCAGGTCTTTCTCGCGTTCCTGCGCAAGGAATTCGCCAACAGAGAATGAGTGGTCCGTGAGTGTCGGCATTTAGAAATAGCCCTCCCGCTTCTTGAGTTCCATGGAACCTTCCTGGTCGTGATCGATGACGCGGTTGGCGCGCTCGGAGGTGCGGAAGGAGATCATCTCCGCGATGATGTCGGGGATGGTCTCAGCGTCCGAGCGGATGGCCCCGGTACAGGGGCTGCAGCCGAGCGAGCGCAGGCGCGATTTGACCATCCGGGGCTGCTCGCCGGGCCGGGCCACGAAACTCTGTTCGATGGGCAGCAGCGCGTCGTGACCGTCACCCGTCGGGCGCACGTACATGGGCCGCTCCTTGGCGAAGTAGAGATCGACGACCGGAATCTTCTCTTCGTGGATGTATTGCCAGACGTCCATCTCGGTCCAGTTGGAGAGCGGAAAAACGCGAATGCTCTCGCCGGGATGGATGCGCGCGTTGTACAGATTCCACAGTTCAGGGCGCTGGTTCTTCGGATCCCACTGCCCGGCGCTGTCGCGGAATGAGTAGATGCGCTCCTTGGCGCGGGACTTCTCTTCATCGCGCCGCGCGCCGCCAAAGGCCGCGTCGAAGTTGTAGTGCCGCAGCGCATCGAGCAGCGCCTGCGTCTTCAGCAATCCGCAGCAGCGCTTGGTGTCGAGCACGATGGGATTCGTTCCCGCCGCGATGGCCGCTTCATTGCGCCAGACCAGCAGCTCCGCGCCAACCGAGCGCGCCATCGCATCGCGAAAGGCAAGCATCTCCGCGAACTTGAATCCAGTGTCGACATGCAGGAGCGGAAAGGGAATCGGCGCAGGATAGAAGGCCTTCTGCGCCAATCGAAGCATGACGGACGAATCCTTGCCGATCGAGTAGAGCATGACCGGGCGCTCGAATTCAGAGGCCACTTCGCGCAGGATGTGAATGCTCTCCGCCTCAAGCAGGCGTAGATGGCTCAGGCGCGCAGAAACGGATGCGCCTGCTGAGTGGGGTGTAACGGGAGTATCGCTTTCGGCGATTGGCATGCATGACCTCGTTCAGCTGGGGATTGCGCTGAGGGCCTATGCAAGAGACGCGCACACCGGCTATTCAGCGCGGGTGGGTCTTCTGATGAAATGCGAATAGGAAATCAGAGACTAGGAATTACACCCGTCGAAGATATTCGACAGGCAACAACAAAGCCGGCTTTGTGAAGAGCGAACCATGTATTTTTTCATCGTATCCACAATTCCAGACAAAAGCAATCCAAATAATTTCTGTTGAAGACGTGCCCGCAGCCGAAGTCGATTCAGAAAAGTTGGAGCGCCGGGCGGGATTTGAACCCGCGAATGCAGGTTTTGCAGACCTGCGCGTTAACCGCTTCGCCACCGGCGCATTCTGCTTATGGAAGCACATAACGCAAGTTGGCATAGCCCGCAAAGACATGCGCATTCTTCGGCGTATCGAGAGCCACATACCATGGCGCCCTGGTGATGTAAGAGCTCTGAGTGATCACCTGCACAGATCCATAGCCGAAGCGCGTCCATAGCGTGGTCTGGGTGCCGAAGGTTCCTTCCTGGATGGCGCGATTGTTGTTGTTCGCGCTTCCTTTGAAGCCATAGCCGACCAGATTTCCTGTGCTCGGGTCGGTCGAAAACACTCGGTCAAAGTAGGCACCACTATAGGAAAACTCGAGCAAGTTGCGTTTGTTTGTTTGCCACTCAGCCGACGCAATCCCAGACCCGGAGTGAACCAGCTGTGCGGTGAATGGCGTGGTTTTGGATCCATTTTGGGCGACGACAAATCCCGGCCCCAGGCCGCCGATGTAACGTCCGCCGCCATCACTCCAGAAGCCGGTAAAAATGAGGTGCAGATTCTTCACCGCCTCCACATTGACTACCGTGGAGATGCCGCCCCCTTCGCGAATATCCTTGGCGCTGGAGGACTTGGTGATCGAGGGCGGAGTGAGAATGGCGACAGGCGTCAGAAGTCCGGCAGTCTCAAAATGCCATTTGCGGCCGCCCCAGCCGGGGTCGGCCGAGAGCTTGGCAATCACATCCGGATGCAAGTTGGGCGTCCCCGTTGCTCCGCCAGAACCAGTGCTGGAGTTCACGTCGGTTTCGGTGCTGCTGAACAGAGTGGGGAATGTGACTGCGCTGCCGCTGAACTGCTCTGGATTTTCTGCGGAGAGACCCAGTGCAACTCTGTCGGTAAAGTGGTAGACCACGCGCAACTGCGTCTGCCGCGCATAGATCAAGCCTGCCTGGTAGTTTGTGTCCAAGTGGAGCGTGTTGTAAATCTCCGAGAGAAACGGAGAGACGCCGGCCCGGTTGGGCGTGAGCAGCGACCAGCTCTGGCCGCCTAGCAGCTCCCACCGCTTGCGCGAGAGATCGCTGAAAAAGACGCGAAGGCGGAGCGTGTCGGAATTCGTGCTGACGTAGGCGTTCGAGGGCAAATAGCCATTGAAATCGGCTTCACCATAACCAAAGACCTTGGTGGTTCCGAAGGTTTCATCGGCGCGCAAACTGATGCGCGAGCTTTGCGCGGTGAAGCGCGTCTCGCTCAAGCCGCCTTGCACGGTGTTGTTGAAGGGAATCGATGCAAAAGATGTGCCCAGGCCACTGCCTACGTCGGTCGAGCGATAGTACGCGGTGAAATCGACCCAGCCGCCGGGCGTGAGCGAAGCATTTCCGAAGTGAATCGAAAGCGGCGAATAGGACGATTTTGCGGCTTGTTCCCGCTGTGCGGCCGGCCTCGGCGCTGCGCTGCGCGGCGTGAGCGGAGATGAACTCGATGCGGCGTTCAGCGCATGAGCCGCCGCGTTTAACTGCGCGGCCGTTGATGAGGCCGCCTGTTGCTGTTCGGCAACCGACCCGTTGGCCGGCCCCTGAGCCGCCACTTCGCGCCGCAGCTCGTCGATAGCAATTCGCTGATCTTCGATCTGCTGACGCTGGCTCTCAAGCTGCTTCGCCTGCGCGCGGATCAATGTTTGCACCTGGTCCAGAACGGCGCGGAGATCATTCACTGAAAACGGCGTTGCATCCGTTGCAGCGCCCACCGCCGGGGCGCCTCCGCTCTGTGCCGGAGCTAGCTGCGGCATCATGCCAAGAACCAGAAGAAATCCCGTCAATCTGCGTGCCATGGCGCTCCCTGAATGCATGCGTCCGGGTTTGTGGCGGATAGGGAACGCGCCGCGCCGGATCGAGCATTGGTTTGAATTGCCGTTCTGTTTACGAAAGAAAAATCAGCCGCGGAAGGAGGATGCGCAACATCGACAAGCGCAAAGAGGCGCCGTTTCTGGCCTGCTCATCGAGCGGCCAGAGTTATCAATCGCGTGCGCGGGGTTAGGTGCGGAGACGGGCATCCATGATTCACAAAAACCGTGTGTGTGCTTGCTTGAGAAAGAGAAAACGCGGGTCGGCCAGCGGGCGCTAGCGGGAACAGCAACAACACACGAGTTTGATCAGGAAGGCTTTCATCTTGGGAGCAACTCTGTTTTTTCAACGTAAACGACACTCGGATTCTTGTCAACAGGCGCAACTTGACTTTT
>CAWBHO010000019.1:0-17714 GCA_963788415.1 uncultured Acidobacteriaceae bacterium
GCTGCTCACCACCGTGCTCGGCGACCCGGCCCTGGCGCAGAACTACCGCGAAGCTCCGGCCGCCAAGCAGCTCCACCACGCCTGGCTGGGCGGCCTTCTGGAGCACGTCATCAGTTTGCTCACGCTGGCCAATAGCGTCTCCCCCCACTACCCCATCCTCGACCGCGACCTGCTCTTTACCGGCGTCATTCTCCACGACGTCGGCAAGATTCGCGAGCTGAGCTGGGTGACCGGCTTCGAATACACGGTCGAAGGCAGTCTGTTGGGACACATCCAGATCGGCACAGCGCTGGCCGAGAGGACCATCGACAGCCTGCCCAACTTCCCGCCGAAGTTGAAGCTGCTGGTCCTGCACATGATTCTCAGTCATCACGGCAAGCTGGAGTTTGGCTCGCCCAAGCTGCCCATGATCCCCGAAGCGCTAGTGCTCAACTTTCTGGACGATCTGGACGCCAAGATGCAGGCCGTTCAGGGCGAGTTCGACAAATGCATCCGCGAAGGCAAGCCGGCGGACGAGCTGACCGGAAAGGTCTGGGCTCTCGATCAGAGGCAGTTGCTGAATACAAAACGCTGGCTGGGGGAAGATAAAGAGTAGAGAGGGCAGGGATGAGGAACGCAGGAACGGCGTCCTGTGAAAATTTGTGCCATCCCAGGTCCAAAAATTGGGACCACTGCACCCCGCCTGCCCAGCAAGAATCTTGGAGGGTCGATTGAAACTACAGTCCAGGAGTTACAACCACTGCCTTCCAAAATGCTTATTGGTCCTGAGCCTTTGTTTTGCCGCTTCCGGCGAGTGGTGGGCTTATGCCTCGCCCGAAGATGGTCCAGCGCCAAATCCAGTCAAAGTGGCGCTTCTCATGCAATCATGCGCAACGCCATTCACGAAAACTCTGCACCGGGGCGATACGGACTCTACGACGGGCGGTGATGTAACCAGAGCGCAAAAGATGATCGCGTTGTTTGAAAACAACTACGCGCTGACCCAGGTGAATGGAATTTTCGATGCAGCCACGGAGCGGGCAGTAACTGACCTGCAGAATCAAAACCAAAACACTGTGCTCAAAGAGAGTGCGACGGGGCGGACGATACCGTCTGATCCAACGGGTGTGATTGGGCCTTTCACGAATGCGCAGTTTAATTTCTCCTGCGGTTTGGTTGACATCATGAAAAAAATGATGGCAGCGGCGAAAGATGGGAAATTCGCTGCCTCCTCGCGCTATTCAACCACGCAGAACTTCACCCTCCCCTCGTCCATCACCGTTCTTTCCGGGCAGAGTTCCGTCAGTTCCGACCGGCGGTATCGCGTAACGGTCCAACGCATGATCGAAATTCCTTCGGCTACGCAGGCCATCACGGATGCGGATGTGACCATCCTTGCTGGCGCGCAAAAAAAGCGCCTGATCCTCAAGCCGGGTGAGTTATCGGCGATCGGTTCCCTGACTTTGCTTTATCAGGGCAGCACAACCGGCACCTTTGCCGGAAAGAATATTTCAAGCACGTTGTTCGCCGTAAACGGAGCGCGCTTTCAAAGATTTCAGACTGACAGAAATCTCGTCAACGCGCAGGCGGGGGGTGTTCATCTGGAGGCGCAGCAGTCGGACCTTGATCTTCCCGTAGGAGAAGCGGTCACCAGTACAGACGGTCAATATAGACTGATCGTCAATCGGCTGGTTCCCGACTCGGCGCCTTCAAAGCTCAAGAGTTATCAAGCGGAGATGACGATTCAGGTTGGCAATCAGACGGAACATGCCATCCTTAAGTCCGGCGATACCTTCTCGGCAGGCGACCTGAAGCTTCGTTACTCCGGCTACAGCGGCGTTGGAGATATTTTTGCCAATTTCTTTGCTGTGAGCTCTCAATGAGGCCTCTCGCGGCGGGTAGCCGGGTGACAGGTGGCCCACGCCTGACCATCCCCGAAAAGATAGGGTGCTCCATTTCTCGATTCTGAGACCTGGGATTGCAAGGCAAGCGACCGATCACAGATTTCGTTCTTTGCCGGCAATTTTCCGCCGATATTCTTCCGGCGTCTCGATGAGAAACGCAGTTTGTCCGGCCAGCGCCAGCAGATCCTCGCCGCCGGTGACCAGCGCATCGGCCTTGCCGCTGTACGCCAGGTCCAGAAACGGCTGGTCTTTGGCGTCCCGGCAGAGAAGCGGGCAAGACCGCACGACCTCGACTTCCTCGCAAAACGGAATATATTCGCTCAGAGCTTCCAACTGTTCGATTGCGGTAAGGCGGAACTTTGGGTAGGCGAGAATTCGCGCCAATTCCGCTGCGGTTGAACGAGAGAGGAGCGGTACGCAATTGCCGGTCTGCCAATGGCCGACCAGCCAGCTCAACCGGCCATGGGTGAACAGGAGCGCGGAGAGGACTGCATTGGTGTCGAAGACGATTCTTGCCTTGGCGGCAGCGCTCACGGGTTTTGACGAGCCCAGGCAATTGCGTCGGTTACATCCTGCTCCGTGATCCCGAGTCCGGCGAGTTTGGCCTGTATCTCCTCCAGACGACTGCGCCGCAGCGGTTTGAGCGTGATCGCGGAGCCGTCCGTACTCACGTCAAAGTACTCGACCCCCGCGAAGCGTGTGGCCACTGCTTTGGGAATCGTGAGCTGGTTCTTTGAAGTCAGTTTGGCAAGCATGGTTCACCTTAAACACGGAAACAAGCAAATCTTACGACATTGTTTCCTTACTCCACAAACCACTTCCACTGCTCTTCGGTCAGCGGCACCACGGAAAGCCGCCCGATCATCACCAGCGGCGAAGTGGCGAAGAGCGGTTCGGCCTTGATGGCGGCCAGGGTCTTGGGCTTCTTGAGCCGTTTGCCTACCTTGACCCGGACGACGGGCACTTTCGGGTCGGCCGCGTCCACGCTGACCACGGTCCCGGTGCCCACGGCGGTGCGCTGGTCGCCGGTGTGGTAGAAAATCCACTTCGTTCCTGCCTTCATCTCGCGCAGAAACTTGACGGCCTGCGGGTTGGTCACCCCATCCCAGATGGTCTCCTTGTCGCCGAGAAAATCGTCGAAGGAGTACACATCGGGCTCGGTTTTGAAGAGAAAACAGTCGCTCATGCGGAGATGGTACGCGAGCAGACGGCGGTAAGGGAACTGGAAGTCGGGAGTTGGCAAGTGAGCGAGTTGGCTCATACCAAGGTCCGCCGCGTGCTGAGCCGTTTGTCCGTTACAATCAAGAGAATATGATTCGCTTCTCAACAGCGGGAGAATCGCACGGCGAGGCGCTGATTGCCCTGGTTTCCGGGCTGCCGGCCGGCGTGCCGGTCGATCTGGAGTTCGTCAACCGCGAACTGTGGCGCCGCCAGCAGGGCTACGGGCGTGGCGGACGCATGAAGATCGAGACCGACCAGGCGCACGTACTCTCCGGCATCCGCCACGGCAAGACCATCGGTTCGCCGGTGGCGATGGAGATCGTCAACCGCGACTGGAAGAACTGGGAATCGAAACTGCCTGTTGCCGCGGGCGATCCGGCGCTGCATCAGGCTGTCAGCTCGCCGCGTCCCGGCCACGCCGATCTGGCCGGCGCCCTCAAGTACAACTTCCCCGACGCCCGCTACGTGCTGGAGCGCGCCTCGGCCCGCGAATCCACGGCGCGCGTGGCCTGTGGAGCGCTGGCCAAGCTGATGCTGCGCACGCTGGGCATGGAAGTGGCCAGCCACGTGATCCGCGTGGGCCGCGTGGAGTTGGAACGGGCCGCACGCTGGGAAGAGATTGCCGCGCTCGGCGCACGCGACGAGGTGGTGCTAGGCTGCGTGGACGAGGCCACCGAGGCCCGCATGAAGGATGAGGTTGAAGAGGCGGCGCGCACCGGCGACACGGTCGGCGGCGTCTTCGAGGTGGTGGTCCATGGCGTGCCCGCCGGCCTGGGCAGCTACGCCAACTGGGACGAGCGGCTGGACGGGCTGCTGGCCAGCGCGGTGATGAGCATCCAGGCGGTCAAGGCAGTCGAGATCGGCCGCGGCGTGGTGGCCGCCGAGAGCTTCGGCTCCGCGGTTCACGATCCGATTCATTACGCCGCTGAAGACAACGGCCGGCCCACCCGCTTCACCCGCCCGCACAACAACGCAGGCGGCATAGAAGGCGGCGTCTCGAACGGCGAGGAGATTGTGGTGCGCGGCTACCTGAAGCCCATCTCGACGCTGCGCAAGCCGCTCGAATCGGTGCGCTTTGACACCCGCCAGGCGACCAGCGCAAGCTATGAACGGTCGGACATCTGCGTCGTGCCGGCCGCTGGCGTGGTGGCTGAGGCCATGGTGGCGCTGACGATAGCACGGCTCGCCCAGGAGAAATTCGGCGGCGATTCGGCCCTCGAGTTGCAGCGGAATTTCGCAGGTTACATCGAACAGATACGGAGCTACTAGCAAACCAAGATGATTCTGAAAGTTGTGAAATATCCCGATCCGGTGCTCTCCAAGCCCGGTGAACCGGTCACCGAGTTCGACGACGAGCTGCGCAAGCTGGTGGCCGACATGTTCGAGACCACCTATGCCTCGCAGGGCATCGGCCTGGCCGCGCCCCAGGTGGGCATCTCCAAGAGACTCACGGTCATCGACCTGAGCATGGGCAAGAATCCCAAGGACAAACTGGTGCTCGCCAACCCGGAGATCATCGATCGCGAGGGCCGGCAATATGCGGAGGAAGGCTGCCTCAGCTTTCCCGATATCCGCGAAAAGGTGGTGCGCGCGGCCAACGTGAGCGTCCGCGCCCAGGATGAGTTTGGCAAGTGGTTCGAGGTGGACGGCGACGACCTGCTCTCGCGCTGTCTGCAGCATGAGATCGATCATGTGGACGGCGTATTGTTCATCTTCCGCATGAGCCCGCTCAAACGCAATCTGTCGTTGCGCAAGATTCGCAAAATGCAGCGCGACGGCGAGTGGTAGGGCATGAAACTGGTCTTCTGCGGAACGCCGCGCTTTGCCGTGCCCACGCTGGAAGCCTTGCTCGCGGCGGGCCACGAGATTGCGCTGGTGGTCACGCAGCCTGACCGGCCGGTGGGCCGACGGCGGCCAGCTTGCCGCTCCGCCTGTCAAGCAGGCCGCGCTGGCTGCCGGCCTTGAGGTCGCGCAGCCGGAAAAGATTCGCAACAATCTGGAGTTTCGCGCACGGCTTGAAGCCATTGCTCCCGACGCGATCGTCGTCGTTGCCTACGGGCGCCTGATTCCGCCCTGGATGCTCTCGCTGCCGAGGCTGGGCTGCATCAATCTGCATGCGTCTTTGCTTCCGCGCTACCGCGGCGCAGCGCCCGATCCAGTGGGCGGTGGCGATGGGCGAGGCTTTCACCGGCAATACCACAATGCTGCTCGAAGAGGGGCTGGACACCGGTCCGATTCTGCTGCAGCAGGCGCTGGCCATCTTGCACGATCAAACGGCGGCGGATCTCTTCGACGTGCTGGCCGAAGGGGGCGCGCCGCTGGTGGTGAAGACGCTGGCCGGACTGGACAGACGGGACCATCGAGCCGAAGCCGCAGAATCACGCGGGCGCGACACTTGCCCCGCTGCTCACCCGCGAAGACGGCCGCATGGACTTTGCCGCGCACACGGCGACGGAACTGAAGAATCGCTGGCGCGGCTTTCAGCCCTGGCCCGGCGCTTTCACAGCGCTCGGCCGGAAGAAGCTGATCGTTCACCGCATGGGTGTTGCGGAGCCTTCGAGCTTCGCGCCCGCCTGCGGACGCTGAGCGGGTCAGATTCATGTCCAGGAGCAGCGTCTCTTTGTCGCCTGCGCCGGCAATACCTGGCTGGAGCTTCTGGAAGTGCAGATGGAAGGCAAAAAGCGCCTCCCGGCAGGCGAATTTCTTCGCGGGGCAGGATCTGCCGCCGGGCTGGCGCGGGGCTCACGGCTCGGGACTGCGGCCGAATGACCGCCGAAAAGAAGGCCGCCGCGCGATCCGGCGCGAAGAAGCCGGCTTCCAGGACTGCACCCAAAGCCACACCCAAGACCACACAGAAGGCAGCGCCCAAGTCTCGTCCAGACGAGATTTCTCGCGCGCAAGGCGGCCTTCCATATTCTTCTGGCCGTCGAGCGCGGCTCCTCCCACGCCGACGACCTGTTGCGCGGGCAGGCTGTCAACGCGCTCTCCGCCCCCGATCGCAACCTGGCCACGGCGCTGGTGCTGGGCGTGCTGCGCTGGCAGATTCGGCTCGACCACCAGCTCCGCGCCCTGCTCGCCCGGCCCAGCGCCCGTCTCGACCCTGAAATCCTCGTTGCGCTCCGCCTAGGCGCGTTTCAGTTGCTGTGCATGGACCGCATTCCGGCGCGCGCCGTGCTCTCCGAGAGCGTGGAATTGGCCAAGCAGTCGGGCCACCGCTTCGCCTCCGGCCTGGTCAACGCCGTTCTGCGCAAGCTGGCGGTTGCCCCGCGCGCTGATCTTGCAGAGGAGAGCCCCGCCGAGCTGGCGCTGGCCCAGGCCCACCCCGCCTGGATGGTCGAGCGCTGGACCGGCTTCTTCGGTCCGCGGGCGGTGCGGGGAATCTGCCGTCACGGCCAGATCCAGCCGGTGCTCGCAGTGCGGCTCGCCAGCTCAACCGCCGAAGCTGAACTCGCCGTCGAGGCCGAACTCGCCGCCGCCGGCATCGTCCTCGAAGCTGGCCAACTGCTGAGTGCCGCGCGCACGGTTGTCGCCGGCGACATCGCGGCAACGCCCGCCTTCCGCGAGGGCCGAGTGCGTCTACAGGACGAGGGCTCGCAACTGGTGGCCGAACTGGCCAGCGCGCATCCCAGCCAAACCCGCGCGAATTCCAGCCAAAAAGTAAACAGCATCCTCGATGCCTGCGCGGCTCCGGGCGGAAAAACGCTCATTCTGGCCGAACGCAACCCGCAGGCGCGCATCCTTGCCCTGGAAGTCAGCGCGGCGCGGATCGAAGATTTGCGCAAGCGGCTGGCGGTTCTCGGCGACCGGGCCGAGTGCCGCCTCACCGACGCCGCCGCGCTCGCGGAAGATGCGGCCTTCGATCTGGCGCTGGCCGATGTGCCCTGCAGCGGAACCGGAACCCTGGGCCGCAACCCGGAGATTCGCCACCACCTGCGTCCCGAGGATTTCGCCCGCCAGGCCGAACGCCAGCGGGCGATTCTCGCGGCTGCCTTGCGCTCGGTCCGCCCCGGCGGATGCGCCGTCTACTCCACCTGTTCGCTGGAGCCGGAGGAGAACGAGCAGGTGATCGCCGCAGTGCTGGCCGGCTGTGCTCAGGCCCGGCTGGCGTCGTTCGCGGACCGCATCGAGACCCTGCGCGGCGCGGGCATTCTCACCTCCGAGGGCGCGGAGCGGCTCCTGGGCGCGCTCACGCCGGAAGGCTGCCTGCGCCTGCTGCCGGGCAGCTTCCACACGGACGGATTTTTCATCGCGCTGATCGAGCGCGTTGCGTAAGAGCCTGTGGTCGAAGTAGCGTTTTGAAAGGGCACGACTTCAGTCGTGCCGTAAGGGCCGCAAAATCAATCGGGCTTCAGCCCCTGAGGAAAGATCTTGAGGCTTATTCTGAGCCTCTCTGAACCCGCAGGATTTCTCCGGCGCGCAGACCCATTTCAAGGTTTTCCAGAAGATTTTTCCGGCGGAACAAGCTTTTCCACCTCGATGCGGCCTGCCTCTCCGAGGCTGAAAATCGCCTCCAGCCGGTCGCCTGAACGCGGGGAATCGGGAAGCTGCCCTGCCGGCTCGACCACGCAGCGCGCCCCGTGCGCCGCCTGCCGGTCGCGTTCCGCCGTTTCGTAAAAGCTGCGGTCGCCGCCGCCGATTGCGGCCAGGGAATCGAGAGTAAAACAGACGCGCAGCGACCGCGATACAGCCGGCGAATCCGGCGCGGAGGGAAGCTCTGCGACGCTGGTCACCGTCGCCGGCGCGCGCAGTTCCGCCTCGCCGGCAGCCGCGGACGGCTTGTGCGTGTCAGCCCGGGAATCGATCCAGCGATAGGCCATCAGGAACGATCCGACGGCAAGCAGAGCGAGATTGATGCCGGTTGCACCGCGTGACGGAGCCTTCATGGTCTTTTTCCTCTACTCTTCCGCGCCGTCTACTTCGCCGCGGTCAGCCTGACCAGCGTGCCCTGGCTGATGCGCGCGCCGGCGGGCGGCTGTTGCGCCATCACCGCGCCGGGCCTCACCGGCGGCACGGGCGGGGCAAAACCGCTGCCCATCGGGGCAATCGGCGCCTCCACAAAACTGGGCGGAGCGGTCTGGATGCCCACTTTGGCCAGTTCCGCCTGCGCGGCGATCACCGGCAGGCCGGTCAGGTCGGGCATCACGAATCCGTCGGGTTCGCTGGGCTCGCCGTCGCTTGCCGCGGCCACCAGCAGGTCTACACTGGGGCGCGCAATCCCCTGCGCGTGCGCCGGAGGATCCTGCGCCAGCACGGTTCCCTCGGCAACCCCGGCCACCGTCAACTGCGCCGTCGAGCCCACATCCAGCCCCGCGCGCCGCAGCTCCAGCGCCGCCACGCGCTGGTCCAGCCCCACCGTCTGCGGAACATCCGCCTTTTGCGGTCCCAGGCTCTCGGCCACGCGCACCCGCCACTCCCGGCGCACCACCGTTCCCGGCGCGGGCGATTGCGTCAGAATATAGCCCGCGGCCACGTTCCCGGAGTAATAGCGGTTGTCCACGTCCAGATCCAGGCCCAGGCCTGAGGTCAGGCTGCGCGCATCGGCCACGGTCATCCCCTGGAGCGAGGGAATCGTCACCTCCGCGCCGTGAATGGCGAAGTGCATGGTGGTGATGGCCGCCAGCAGCGCCACGGCCACCAGCAGCATCAGCAGCGACGCCATCTGGAAGAAGTTGACGAAGGGTCGAGTTCTCATGGCGCGGGCTCTCCGTAAGGGGAAGAAGATATGAATTCGATTATAGGTTTTTCTTCCTGACGCATTTCAAGTCATTGATGCGTGTATACAAAGTGTGTATTCTAGAGGGGTAAGGATGCGCAGCATGAACAGCCGGGAGATCATTCGCAGACTCCAGCGAGACGGCTGGTTTGAAGTTGCCCAGGCCGGGAGCCACAAGCAATTCAAGCATCCCGTCAAACCGGGCCGGGTAACGGTTGTATACCCACAGAGAGATGTTCCTGAAGGAACTCTCAGAAGTATCGAAAAACAATCCGGCCTCAAGTTCAGGTGAAGGAGCAGCCATGGAATACATTGCCTACCTGCACAAAGACAAGAATTCGGATTACGGCGTCAGCTTTCCAGACTTTCCCGGCTGTATCTCGGCCGGCTCCAGTTTAGAGGATGCGCGCAGCAAGGCCGCCGAAGCTCTTGCTTTCCATGTAGCCGGGATGCGCGAGGACGGCGAACTGATCCCCTCGCCTTCCACCCTCGACGACCTGCGCGGCGATCCGGCCATGAAAGGCGCGGTCGCTTTCCTGACAGAACTCCGCGAGCCGGAGAGAACCATCCGCATCAACATCACCGCCCGCCAGAGCCAGATCGCCGAGATCGACCGCCGCGCCCGCTTGGCGGGACTCACGCGCTCCTCATATATCGTGCAAAGCGCCCTGCAAAAGAAAGCCGCCTCCCGTTAAAGAGCATCCTTCGCGGCGATCTGATTGTCCCTTCAGCGCAGGTTATCCGTCACCGGCTCGGGGTGAATCGTCACCCTGGTCACATCCGGGCACTTCAGCCTGAAGCGGTCCTCGAGCTCCGTGATGGCCACGTGGACCCGCTGCATGGTCAGATCGTCGGGCAGCGTGCAATGGCACATGACGTGGGTGTGCTCGGCTGAGCGGTTCACCAGAATCTCATGCACATTCAAGATATCGGGGATATGCGCCGCCGCCGCGTGCATCGCCTCGTCGATGGAGCGATCCTCCTCCACGCGCTCTTCGGGCGGTTCCAGGGTGGCCGGCTCGCTCTCGATGTGCGTCAGAACCGCGTCGATCTCCGGAACTTCGCGCAGAATCTCGGCCTCGATCGAGCAGACAAAATCGTGGGCCTTCAGCAGCGGCAGGGTTTCATCCAGTTCCAGATGCTGCTCCACGCGCAATCGTCCCTGGTGCGGCTGCACGCTCAGCTCATGCACGCTCACGTTGTTGCGCGCCGCCACCGCCCGCACCCGGTCGAAGATGCTCTCCTCGCTGGTTTGGCGGGGCGCCGTGTGAACCACCACATCGGCCTCCGGCAGCGCGCGGCGGACGGCCGCCGTGGCGGCGCGCACCAGATCGTCGGTGTGCTCGAAGGTGGTGCGCCGGGGCAGGGCCAGCGTCAGATCGACAAAATAGGAGGCTCCGGCCCGCCTCACCCGCGTGTGCTCGACGGCCAGAACGCCCGGCACCTGTTCCACCTCGCTCTGGATGCGGCGCCTGGTTCCGGGGGGAATCTCGTCCAGCAGCACATCCACCGCCTCATGGCCCAGACGCACCGCCAGACGCACGATCAGCAGCGATACCACCAGTGCCGCCAGCGGGTCGGCGTAGCGCAGCGCGGGAATTCCATAGAGCGTGCCCAGCCAACTGGCGCCCAGCCCGGCGAGCACCGCCAGGGACGACCAAATGTCCGAGGCAAAGTGAAAGGCGTCGGTGGCCAGCGCCGACGAACCTGTGCGCTCAGCCACCGCCCGCAGCCGCCGCGACCGCCAGAGATCCACGCCGATCGAAGCTGCCACCACCGGGGCCGCCCACTCCAGGTGCTGCGGCGCCTCCGTATGGTGGGCAATCCGCTCGATTGCCTCCCATACGATCCAAGCGCTCGATAGAACCATCAGAAGAACCTCTCCGAACGAGGAGAAATTCTCGAATTTGCCGTGACCGTAGGTGTGATCCGCGTCCGCCGGCCGGTCGCTCACGCGCACGGAAAAAAAGGTGAGAGCCGAGCCCACCAGGTCCAGCCCCGAGTGGGCGGCGTCCGACAGCACGCCCAGTGAGCCCGACGCGAGGCCTGCCCCGAGCTTCAACAGCGTCATCGCAGTCGCGGCCAACATCGAGTCCAGCGCCACGCGCTGCTTTTCGGCCGAAAATGCGGACAGATTGGAAACCGGGGAAGTCATGGCTCTCTCAGGCTACAGGGCGCGCTGTGCCGTGTACAACCCGGCAATGCCAAAGGTGTACGGCTGCCAGGCACAGGTTTCATAGCCGGTGGCCCGCATCAGCGCGAGCATTTCGGGCGGTGGAGGAAAGTTGCCCACCGACGTGGGCAGGTAGCTGTAGGGTCCGGCGCTGCCGCATAGAGCGCGCCCGATGGCCGGCAAAACGCGCCGAAAGTAGACCGCGTAGGCCTTGCCGATGAGCCCGCCTGGCTCGCTGAAGTCCAGAATTCCCAGTTGTCCGCCGGGTTTCAGCACCCGGTGAAACTCGCTCAAGCCGGCCTCGTAGTTGGCCAGATTCCGAAAGCCGAAGGCCGATACGATCAGGTTCAGCGAAGCCGAGCGCAGCGGCAGATGCAGGGCGTCGGCCTCGATGGGGACGGCATAGGGCATGCCCGGCCGGCAGGAGCCAACGCCCGGCCCGCCAAACTTCTTTGCGCCGCGGCTGAGCATTCCCCGCGAAAAATCCGCCGCCAGAATGGGCCGCGCACCCTGTGGCCGGCGCTTCAAGAGAGCCATGGTCATGTCGCCCGTGCCGCAGCAGATGTCCAGTACCGCCGCATCCGGTTGTGCGAGCACCTTCCGGAAGCGCCGCGCCGCCCGCCACCACCAAAGCCGGTCCACGTTGGCCGAAAGCACGTGGTTCAGCAGATCGTAGCGCGGCGCAATCGAGTCAAACATCTGCCGTACAGCCAAGGCCGCGCTGGCTTCGTCCTCCGCGCCCTGCGGCTTGGCCCCAGTCGCGGTCATCAGGATCTTTTCTCCCCGGCCCGCGCCAGCATATACTCCACGGCGGCCTTCAATTCGGTCTCCGTCACATCTTCCACCACGCCCGCGTCGCCAATTCCCACCGGCAGCACGAAACGCCGGACTCCACCCAGGTTTTTCTTGTCGCCGCCGGTAGCCGCCACCACCTTGGCCGTCCGCAGCTTCAGCTCCGGCAGCGGACCGTAGAGGTAAATCAGATTCTCCAGCCGGGCAAACTGAGCCGAAGAGATAGTCGCCCGCTCGCGCGCCAGGTAGAGCGCGGCCACCATGCCCCAGCCCACAGCCTCGCCGTGCAACAGCGTTTTGTAGCCCGTGGCCTGCTCCAGGGCGTGGCCCACCGTGTGGCCAAGGTTGAGAATCATGCGCAGCCCGCCTTCGCGCTCGTCCTGATTCACAACCCCCGCTTTCATGCGGATCGAGGCGGCAATCACCTTTTCGAGAGCCTTTGCCTCGCGCCCCAGCACCTCGTCCGCGTGTTCTTCAAGGAAGCGCACCAGCGCCCGGTCGCGGATGATCCCCGCCTTGACGCTTTCCATCAGCCCGGCGCGCAGTTCGCGGTCCGGCAAGGTGCCCAGCACGCCAATGTCGGCAAAGACCGCCAGGGGGTGATAAAAACAACCCACCAGATTCTTGCCTTCGGGAAGGTTCACGCCGGTCTTGCCGCCCACGGACGAATCCACCTGCGCCAGAAGAGTCGTTGGAACCTGAACATAAGGGATGCCGCGCATGAAAATGGCGGCCAGAAACCCGCCCACGTCGCCCACAATTCCGCCGCCAAAGGCAATCAGCAGACTTCCGCGATCTCCGCCCGCCGCGGCCAACTGCCGAGCCAACTTTTCCACGCTGGCCAGCGTCTTTTGTCTTTCGCCCGGCGCGAGGAACAGCACAATCGGCGGTTCGGCGAAAGAAGCCAGGAAGGTCTCGCCCCAAAGCCCCCAGATCTCGGCTGAAGTAAGCACGAAAACCCGCCGCGGCAGCCTGCCGTGAACCCGCTCGATGCGCGGAGCCAGCGAGTCTACCAGCCCGCTGCCCGCCACCACATCGTACTTCGCCGAAGGTGTTTCAACCCGTATCGTATGCATACTGCTTCCATCCTAAAGCAAGGATGCGCGATTGGCCTGGGACGGGGACGCGCCGAATTCGAGCGGCGCAGGAACCCGGCGGGAGGTAGAGCGATGGCCGATTCGACGGGCGAGCGATGGGCGAACGATGGGCGCTGTCTGGAGAGAGAGTGTGTGTCCGCGACGGAAATGCCGTGCTCAGGAATTTGCCGTGTCGCGCAGATCCTGCTCGAAGAGCGGGTCGGGTTCGGCGAGCCGGATCAAGCGATGCAAATAAGCCCGGGAGATGCACAGGCTGCGGGCCGCGAGCGTCTTGTTCCCATTGTTTTCCCGGACGGCGGTTGCAGCCAGCTTGACTTTATATTCGCGCAGTTGCCGCTCAAAAGAGCCTGCGGGGTGGTAGTCGCCAATATCGACAACGCCGTCGATGTCGGCGAGGTCGACATCGTCCTCCTCGATATTCATGCTCAAATCTTCTGCGCGAACCGTCTTTCCGGGAGCGAGGATGATCGCCCGCTGGATCACGTTCTCCAGTTCACGCACATTGCCGGGCCAGCGGTAGCTCTGGAGCAGCACCACAGCATCGGGCTCCAGATCTTCCATCGGCTTTTGAAACAGCTGTCCATACTTTTTCAGAAAATGCGTGGCCAGCGACGGGATGTCCTCCAGATGATCCTGAAGGCGGGGCAGCTCAATCTGCATGACGTTGATGCGGTAGTAAAGATCCTGACGGAACTTTCCTTCGGCCACCAGCTTGGCCATATCCTGGTTAGTAGCGAAGATCAGTCGCGCCCGCAACGGGATCAGCTTGTTGCTGCCCAGCCGGTTGAACTCCATCTGTTGCAGGACGCGCAGCAGCTTGACCTGCGTAAACAGGCTCAAATCGCCAATCTCGTCCAGGAACAGCGTGCCGTCCGCAGCCTGCTCGAAGTAGCCCTCGCGCGCGCCCACCGTACCCGTGAAGGCGCCCTTTTCATGGCCGAACAATTCGGCCTCGATCAGGGTTTCAGGGATGGCGCCGCAGGAAACCGCGACAAACGGGCGGCTGGCGTGAGAGCCGAGATTGTGAATGGCGCGGGCGATCAACTCCTTGCCGGTTCCGCTTTCGCCGGTCACCAGCACCGAAGCATTGAGGCTGGTGACGCGATGCACCAGTTGATAGACCTGCTGCATCTGCGAACTGGAACCGATCAGTTGGTCGCAACTGCCGGGAATCTCTACCTTCTGCCGTACCGTCTCCAGTTGCTTTCTGAGCGCGGAGTTTTCGTAGGCCCGGCTCAGCATGGTCTTCAGATCGCGAATCGAGGGCGGTCTGCGGCAGTAACCGAAGGCTCCCAGCCTGACCAGTTCGAAGGCGGTCGACCGGAGACCGTCGTCCGCCAGTACGACTGCCGGGACGCGCGTCGCAATCAAGCGGCGGATACACCCAATACGCTCATCCAATGAACTGTGACTGGAATGCAGATCCAGAATCATGACATCGCAATCGCCTGCGGCGCGGAGCAGATTGATGCCATCCTCATCCGGCTCCAGCAGAACCTCGAATTCCTTCCCCAAGGCGGAAGAAAGGAGCGTCTGAAGCGTATAGTCTTCCGAATAAAGTCCGATCTTGATCATACTTTGTACCCGCTCCCTGGCATTTCACCGCCGCACCGTCTCCTTGGGGGGGACGCGGAGACAAGGTGATCCTTCATCCAGATCTGCGAAAATAATGACAAGAATATGTTGCTGCGATGACAAGGCCCCCCAGCCTATCGTCACCCATCAGCAACAAGACAGCAAAAAAGATGCCAACATTTGGAACTCTGTTGACAAATCATAGCCTCAAATCAACAAGGTGTCGAGGTTACTTTGGTGATCAGATCAAAAATATCTGCCCATCGGAAAATGCACGATGAGCCGGATGGAAAAGATGCTGCATTCTCCCACTCTTCCCGCCTTTCGCTCAAAATGCAGCATGGAATTGTGCAAACAAAGCTTTTATAATCTTTATTTTGACGGTGAGATTAAATTCATACTCCAGGCGGCTCCCGGCAGCTCTTCCGCGATGAGCGCCGGCCGGAGAAACCGAGCCGATGCGACCTCGGTGTGACTTAAGTGCACTTTTAGTAATCAGAAAGCAGTGCCCCCGTATCGGTGCATTTTCAGGGCAGGTACCTGGTTTGTTACTGGGCGCCACCACGCTCCTGCGGCCTTGGCGCACGACGCAGGCACATCGGAGGTGTATACGCTCCACTTCACTCAGGAATGCCCGCTCGTAAACATGCGTGTACACCGAGAGCGAACGATAGGAGGGCAACTCATTGAAATCAAGTGACTTCCTCCTTCTGGACATTTGGCAATGGAATTGCAGCTCTCTGGGAACCAGTTGTAATCAGGAAGGCTTCCCGCAGCTTGGGGGAGGGAGTATGGGATATGCACTCGTTCGCCTGGTGGCCAACGCTGGCCGTGCTCGCGGTGGCGACCTTTACGGATCTGCGCAGCCGCCGCATTCCCAACTGGCTGGTTCTTCCCTTTCTCGTGGCGGGGGTTGTGGCCTCCGGTTGGTTTGGTGGCTGGCACGGCATCGGCCAGAGCTTCGCTGGGCTGGGGCTGAGCGTTTTGATTTACGGAATCTTGTTCTGGATGGGCGGCATGGGAGCTGGGGACGTCAAGCTGTGCGCTGCGATTGGGGCCTGGATTGGCCCGCAGCAGATGTTCTGGGCGCTGTTTTTCACCAGCCTGGCCGGGGGAGCTCTGGTGCTGTGCTGGGCTGTTTTTGGCGGATTCATGAAGGAGCTGTTCACGGGCACGGGCGATCTTCTGTTCGGTTGGGGGCGGCGCGGAATGCATCGCGAACCGGAGGATGCTCTCGCCAACCCGCTGCGGCGGAAGATGCCTTACGCTCCCGCCATCGCCATCGGGACGCTGATTTCTTTTTTTGCTCGTTGAGGATTTGGCGCAGGATTCAATTCCAACCCGCTGTGGGCGGGGCGCTTTTTGGTTAACCCACGAACGAAAGCTGCACGCAGCAGGGGGCGGCGATCAAAGTGAATTCAGAATCTTCTTCGTATCTCGACGATCAGTATCCGGACTCTCTCGGCTCCGATGCCATATCGATTGCGTTGATCGGCCCGGATGAGGAACGCCGCAAGGCGGCCGTCAGTGCTCTCGCAGGTTGCCAGGGCGGGGAAATCCGCGAGTTTTCCTCCTATCCACCCAGCCTGGACGATGTGCCCCGACTGCTGGAGCAGCATTACGACGTCATCATCATCGATCTGGACAGCTATCCCGAGTACGCTCTAGAGCTGGTCGAAAGCATCTGCGCCAACGGCCTGGCTACGGTGATGGTTTATTCGATGAAGACCGACCCGGACCTGCTGGTTCGCTGCATGCGCGCCGGAGCCCGCGAATTTCTCACCCTGCCTTTTGCGCAAAGCACCATGGCCGAAGCCCTGGTTCGGGCCGCCGCCCGCCGCCCGGCCATACGAAGCCCGAAGAAAGCGGGCGGGAGGCTGCTGGTGTTTCTGGGGGCCAAGGGCGGGGACGGGGTCACCACGCTGGCTTGCAATTTTGCGGTTGCCCTGGCCCAGGAATCGGGCAAAAGCACTCTGCTGATCGATCTCGATCTGCCCCTGGGGGACGCTGCGCTCAACCTGGGGGTCGCCGCCGAATACTCGACTGTCAACGCTTTGCAGAATGCCGGCCGGTTGGATTCGAGTTTTCTCTCCAAGCTGCTCGTCAAGCACAGCTCGGGTGTCTCGGTGCTCGCAGCTCCCGGCAAGTTTCCTCAGTTTGATGCCCCCCAGGATGCGGTCGACCGGCTGATTGCGGTTGCGCGCCAGGAGTTCGAGAACGTCGTCGTGGATATGGGCTCCAGGCTCGACTTGGCGGGCACATCTCTTTTCAAGGACGGCTCGACCGTCTATCTGGTGATTCAAGCCAGCGTCGCCGGATTGCGCAACTCGAATCGCGTGATCTCGCAGTTTTTCGCAACCGAGATTCCGCGGCTCGAAATTGTGATCAACCGCTTTGAGCCACGCGCGATGGGCGTGGCTGAAGATCAGATTACCAAGGCTCTCACCCGGCCGGTTCAGTGGAAGATTCCCAACGATTATTCCGCTGTTCGGCGTATGCAGAGCACCGCTGTTCCGCTTGCGTTGGAGGATTCTCCCATCTCCAGACTGATCCGGCAGATGGCCCGAACCGCTTGCGGCCTGCCCGCAACTCCGGAAAAGAGGTCGTTGTTCAGGCTCAAGAGCCTCAGCCGAAGTATTTCAGCGAAGATTTCGAGCGTCGAGGAGACGCCGGCCATCGCATCGCTCGGACTGGCAATCGGGCAGCCTGCCCAGGCGCCGAGTCTGACGCAAAACAAAATGAGGCCGTGGCGGAACTACCGGGAAAGTATGATTATTCGTCCTCTGGGAGCGCCCCACCTCGGCCAGTCAAGCCGGATACGTTTACGGTGGCGGATAAGGATGTGCACCGTACCGGATCTGGGGGAGCAAGCCCGGAGAAGCCGCACGAAGTCAGCCCCTCCGAGCGGCAGGACGAAACCGTCACGCGCACTTACAAAGGCGCGACGTATGTAAAGGGCGCCGATGGCGAGTGGCATTTACAGAAAATCGTGACAAGCGGAGCAATCAGGGCGACGCCAACCATCACTTGGCCTGTTCCTGCTGCGATTGCCTTCGGCTCTGGGCTCAGCGCAGCGCAGCTCGACGCCACGGCATCGGTTCCGGGAAAGTTTGATTACAAGCCGAAGGCAGGCGAGTTATTGAGCCCCGGGGTGCACACTCTTTCGGCCTCCTTCACGCCGGACGACACCAAGGCGTACAACCCGGCGCAAGCTTCCGTGAGGCTGGTCGTGAGCAAAGCAACGCCGGAGATCCAGTGGG
>CAWBHO010000020.1:0-3620 GCA_963788415.1 uncultured Acidobacteriaceae bacterium
TCATGTGTTGACGGTCGATCTCGAAGGCGGCGACAGCATCACCTTGACTGGCGCGGATCCCAGCCAGTACATTCTGGCTGGATCGATCGAGCCGGACTCCTGGGACACATGGAACTCAGATCGTGACCAGGAACTGAGCGCCGAAGCCGCGATGCAAACAAGCGCGCCTCAAAGCCTGCCGGACAACAGCAATCCGGCTTGGGACGACCTGGACGCCAACGGCAACTGGCACACGGCGCCGGACCAGGGACTTGTCTGGTCGCCCTATGAGGCCGCCAGCCCGGATTGGGACCCTTACGGGAACGGTTCCTGGGAGTGGACACCGGACTACGGCTACATCTGGGTTTCGAGCGATTCCTGGGGCTATCTGCCCTACCAATGCGGGGTTTGGAATGATTACGACGACTTTGGCTGGGGCTGGTCGCCGGGCCAGTGCACGCCGTGGTGGGCGGACGGGCTCTGGGCTTTGAATGTTGGCTATGCGCCTCCCGGATACCATCGTCCGCGGCGGCCGGGGCCGGGTCCACCGCATCTGGGTCCGCCGCACCGGCATACCGGCCACGCGATGCAAGCCGAATCTCGGGCCGCATTGCACCCGGTGATTCCAGTCAATCGGCGCATGGCGGGCGGGATAGCGGGTCTGCCTGCGCGCAGCCAGGATAATCCCGTTCCCATGGACGCCCATCGGGTGGCGGTGCTGCGTCCGCTCGCACCGCGTCATCAGTATGATGGCAGCCCGCAGCCGGATGGCGCGGCCGCGGGGGCTGCGAATCGTTCCCGGCCGGTTTATTCAAGAACGCCGGCGCCAGCCGCAGAGCGCCCCGCAAGCGGCTTCGTCTTCGGGGATGATCGTCCGTCCGATGCTTTCCCGGTCAGAAGCCTTGGCGGCGGCGCGCGTTCCCCCGCATCCGGCGGCTCCGGCTTGGAGCGTGGCGCGCCGGCCGGTGGCTCCTATTCCAGAGGCGGCTCGTATGCCGGCCATTCATATTCCGGCGGTGGTTCGTCGCCTGGGCGTTCGTTTGGGGGTGGCGGACGCCGCTGACCTGCGGCTCCCTCAGAGCCTCAGAGCCCTGCGGAGGTCTCGCCGGCCTGGGCGGCTTTGTTTGCTTCCAGCCAGCGCCAGAGAGCCGCAAGAGCCTCAATGGGCGCTTCCTCGGCGCGCGCCTGAGGAGCGATTCCCGCCCGATCCAGCGCCTCGGCAATCTGCGCGGAGGAAAGGCCGGCTACGCGCAGGTTATTGGCCAGCGTCTTGCGCTTCTGCGCGAAGGCCTGGCGCACGAAGCGCAGAAATCCGGCCTCTTCAACGCCCAATTCGGCAAAGCGGGGAGCAAACCTCCAGCGGAAGACGGTCGAGTAGACCTGGGGCGGCGGCGAGAAGGCCGAAGGCGGCAGGGTAAAGAGCCGCTGCGCCGGTCCGTGCATCCACACGGTGACCGCGAGCAGGCCGTAGTCGCGCGAACCCGGCTGGGCCACGACGCGGTCGGCCACCTCCCGCTGCACCATCAGCACGGCGCGGTCGATCGCCGCGTGGCCAGAGGCCAGCTTGAGCAGAATCGGCGAGGTGATTCCGTAGGGCAGGTTGCCCACCACCAGCAATCGCTCGCCGTCAGACGCCAGTCCGGCGCGGGCCGCTTCAAAATCGAAATGGAGGACATCCTGCTCGACAACCGTGACCCGCTCCGGCGAAAACTCGGCGCGCAGGCGGGCGGCCAGCAGCGGGTCCAGCTCGACGGCCAGCACATGGGCTGCGCGGGCGGCCAGTTCTTCGGTGATGGCGCCGCGGCCGGGGCCGATTTCGACCACAGTGCGGCCGGTGAGATCGCCGAGAGAGGCCGGAATGCGCCGGATGGCCTCCGGATCGTTGAGAAAATTCTGTCCGAGCTTGGGTTTAACGGGCATGACTTCTTTGATGGTAACGGAGAAGCTCTTATGATCGTCGTATGACGCCTATTTTCCAGCCCTGGATTCGTTTGCGGGAGCAAACCGTAGCAGTTGCTCGCCGGATGGACTGGTTCCGCGGCCTGCGCGCCGCCGTGGCACTCTCCGCGCCCATGGTTCTGGGCGCTCTGGTGGGCATGACCAACCTCGGATGGGCGGCACTGGGCGGGTTCGAGGCGATTGTCGCCGACACCGGCGGCCCTTACCGCACGCGTCTGAGCAGCCTGATGACGCTCTCGCTGGGCGGTGCGGCGGGTCTGTGCCTTGGATCGCTGGCGGGCGAGGGCCTGCACTGGGCGCTTCCGGTGACGGTGCTCTGGTGCTTTGTCTGGAGTTATCTGGCGGTGCTGGGCCAGCCATTCAGCTCCGCCGGGGTCTTGGTGCAGGTGATTTACATCTGCGGCGTGGGCGCGCCCACCACATCCTGGCACGAGGCGCTAGTGCGCGGGGGGCTGCTGCTGGCCGGCGGAGCCTGGGCGGCGCTGCTCTCGCTGCTGCTTTGGCCGCTGGACGCCTATCGCCCAGCGCGCTCGGCGGTGAGCGGCTGCTACGTCGAACTGGCTTCTTTCCTCGGCTCCGTGGCCGAGCTTTCCGGGCGTGAGCAGCAGGGCGCGGGGCTGTGGCACCGGCTGGCGCAGCACCACCAATACCGTGTCCGCCGCGCCGTCGAGCAGGGCTGGCAGGCGGTAGCCGCGATCCGAGCCGGGCACCAAGGCGATACGGCGCAGGGCTATCATCTGGTGGTGCTTTTGGAAGATGCCGACCTGCTGATCGCCCGCACCGTGGCTCTGGCCGAGCATCTGGAGGCCCAGTCCGGCGCATCCGGCGCTCAACCCTGCTTTGGCCGCAGCCTGGCTGGGCTGGAAGAGCTGCGCGCGGCCGAGCTGTGGGTCGCTTCGCTGCTCGAGAGCCGCCGCGGACAATCGATTGATACGGCCTGCGCGATCCGCCAGCAGATGGAGAACCTGCCCCGCTCTCTCGAAAACTGCCTGAGCGGATCGGACCCGGCGAGCCGTTTTCTGCTGTCGCTTTTGACCGGGACCGCTTCGCTGGTTGAAACGGCCATCGAGAGCACCGCCCTGCTGCGGCTGGGAAAGCCGCCGGTGCGGTCTTCCGCGCGCGGCTCAGCCCCCTCTACGAGCCACTTCGGCTACGTGTACGAGCGGCTCGGCGAGCTTCGCCAGGGATGGAGGAGTTGGCTGCGGGCTCTATCTGGAAACGTCAGCCAATCGGATTGTGGGATCTTATCCGAGTGTCTCCCATCCCAGCAATCAGGGAAAAATCTGCGTGCGTGGTTGGCATGTGCACGAGGTTGCTGGTTCGCCCGATCGCCTGAAACATCCCCTGCTTCGTAAAGACGGCGAGCTGGAGGAAGTGAGTTGGAACGAGGCGATGGAATTTATCGCCGTAAAGATGAAGTCGATTCGCGATCAGCATGGGCCGGATGCACTGGAACTTTGCGAATTCGCCGCGCTGCTCGAACGAAGAGACCTACCTGCTACAGAAGTTTGCGCGCGCGGTCATCGGCACCAACAACGTGCATCACGGGACGGGCGTTTACTCGAATAATTCCATCAATGTCTTGCTGGACATGATCGGCGTGCCCGCCAGCACGAACTCGATTGCGGAGTTGGCGCGGAGTGACGTGATCGTAGAGCGTAACTGAACGAAATACACGTACA
>CAWBHO010000021.1:0-3052 GCA_963788415.1 uncultured Acidobacteriaceae bacterium
CCGATCCGCTCGCATCGAGCGGCTGCAAAAGCGGCAACAGAGGCGGCAAAGGCGTCGAATCGGAAGTTTCAGTGCCCTCTGCGCCTGAAGCCGCGGTTCGCGAGGCCGCGCTGAAGGAGTTGGCAAACTCAGGATCGCCGGGGTTGGCTGCAAAAAACCACCGATCCGGCCGGCGGTAAGGCCCCCCGTCGCTGTGCTCGTCGTCTCTGCATTGGCCATGTTGGCCCACCACTTCGGCGCGCATCCGTTCGGCCTGATGGCCCACCGGAGGTCTCCATCATTGCAAAAAGATTCACCCAGCCGCCTCCTTCCTTCAGAGATTCCGTTGCACGCAGCGGTCCACGCTACTTGCGTCGGAATGGATCGCATCCAATACACGCTGATACTCCAGCTTAAGCAGCGCCACACCGGTCTTGAACCTCAGTTGCGCCTCGGCCAGGTTCAGGCCTTCGCGATCCATCGATACATCGTTGCCGTCCGGCCGGGAGATCAATCCATCCACTGCCTTTACATGCGCCGGACGAGCCGGACGCCCCTGGTCCACATCCGTCATGGCCTCGCGCATCTCCGCTTCGAAGTCCATGCCCACGGCACGGTAGCCTGGAGTATCGACATTCGCCATGTTGGCCGCAGTCAGCTTCACCTCACTGTTGGCCAGATCGATAAAGCGGGCGATCTGGTCGCTCAGCTGAGTCTCGATCGTCATTCCCATTTTTCCCTCCTTGTCCGCGGCCGCCGAACCGCTTCACTGCCCGGATAGCCTTCGTTCAGAGCGCGAAGGCCCGCCTTTGGCCTTACCGTCGGCCGGCGCGCTCAGTTGATTGACAGCCCGAAATCGATCTCGCGCGCGGTCAGCATAGACTCTTCGCCGGCCAGAATCGCGCCCCGCTCGAGTACATGCTCGAGTTCGCGCACATTGCCCGGCCAGTCGTGGGCGGCCAGTTTGGCCATCGCCCCCGCGTCGACCCGCTTGAGGGGCTCCTCGCGACCCATGCGCTGCATGAAGTGGTTGATCAGCAGCGGCAGATCCTCGCTGTGGTCGGCCAACGCCGGAGTGCGGATGAGAAAGACCGCCAGCCGGTAGTAGAGATCGGAGCGGAAGCTGCCCGACATGGCCTGCTGAGCGAGCGCCTGGTGGGTGGCGGCCAGGATGCGCACATCCACCTTGACCGTCTCGTTGTCGCCCACCCGCTGCAGCTCGCCGCACTCGACAAAGCGCAGCATCTTGGCCTGCAGCGCCAGCGGCATCTCTCCAATCTCGTCCAGAAACAGCGTGCCGCCGTCGGCCGACTCGATGCGTCCCACACGGCCCTGCACCGCGCCCGTGAAGGCCCCCCGGGTGTGACCGAAGAGCTCGGCTTCGAGCAGCGCCTCGGGAATGGCGGCGCAGTTGATGGCCACAAAGGGTTTGCGGCTGCGGGAGGAGAGCCGATGCAGGGCTTCGGCCACCAGTTCCTTGCCTGTTCCCGTCGGTCCCTCGATCAGCACCGGGGTCGAACGCGCTGCCACCAGGCGGATGCGGCGGCTGATCTCCAACATGCAGGGAGCATAGCCGATCAATTCCGGCAGCCGTTCGCTCGTAGACGGATCGGCCACCGCCGCGGGCCGGACGGAGACGGCTGGCAAGACCGCGGAAATGGCGGAATGCGGCTGCTGAAAGGGTTCGCGGGGGGTTTGCGTCGCCGCGCCTCCGGACTCCCAGCGGAAGCAGCCGGAACCGGCCACAGACCGGCGTGCGTGGCCTCGCGCAGCGGCTTCGGCTTGCCGAGCGCCGGGGCCGCGTTCCAGCTTGCCGTGTCGGTCTCCTGCGAGCGGCGCAGAGCGTAGAGCAGCTCCTGCCGGTACGGTCCGCGCGGGCTCTCTGCGACCAGCGAACCTCCCGTGGTCAGCAGATCCACTTCAGGAAACGGAGGCGGAAATCCTTGAGAAATTCAGCCAGATCAAGATCGGGCAGCCAGGAATCGACAATCAGAGCTTCAAGAGGCGAGGCTTCGGCCTCCGGCCAGGCCTGGGCGCCGCCCTCGGCCTCCCGCACCTGCCAGCGCAGGCCGGTAAGAGTTTCGCAGAGCCGCTGACGGAAGCTGCGATCCGCGCTGGCCACCAATGCGGTGCGCGGGCGCGGGCGGCGTTGATGGGGAGGGCGGAAACGGGAACACTGACCATGAAATTTCTCCTGGGAGATGAATTAGGTTGAACTGAGCCAAAAAATGAGTCTGCTTAAAGAATCGGACCCGCAGCGACAGGCGCAATCGCGGCCACGGATAGCGTGGGCAGAACGAGAAGCGCAAGTTCGTTTCCGGCGGGACCATGTAGCCCTGTCCGCGCACCGTGCGGATCAGATGTCCGGGAGGCGGATCCTTGAGCTTGCGGCGCAGGTAGTTGATGTAGACATCGACGATGTTGGTGGTCTGCGTCGGCTCGAGGTTCCAGACCGAGTCCAGCAGTTGTATCCGCGAAACGCACTGCCCGCGATTGAGCATCAGGTGCTCGAGCAGGGAGAATTCCTTATTGGTCAGCACGATGGACTCGCCCGCGCGACGGGCAGTGTGGTCCAGACGGTCCAGCTCCAGGTCGCCGGCGCGCAACAGCAGGCGCACCTCGCGCTTGCGGCGCAACAGAGCCCGGCAGCGGGCGCGCAGCTCGTGCAGGCTGAAGGGCTTGATCATCAGATCGTCGGCGCCATGATCCAGGCAGCGAACGCGCGTGTCGACCTCCTGCCGGGCGGTCAGCACCAGCACCGGAATATCCATGTCCAGCAAGCGCACCTCGGCCAGCACCTGCTCGCCGTCCTTGATCGGCAGGTTGAGATCAAGAATGGTCAGGTCAGGCAACTCCTGGCGAAATGCCTCGACTGCGGCTGCACCATCGCAAGTCAAACGGACGCGGTGCCCGTCAGCTTCTAAGCCTCGGCTTAGAAACAAGCCCAGCGCCCGGTCGTCTTCAGCGATCAATATTCTCATGACATTCCTTCTGCTCAGCAGCGTCCTCGACTCGCGGCGCTTGCCAGTTAGCAATACGTAATCCAGCCCAGAGTAGACGTACATAAACATAA
>CAWBHO010000022.1:0-7540 GCA_963788415.1 uncultured Acidobacteriaceae bacterium
TGAACGCGGAGATCATCGCCGCCGCCCGGCAGAGATTGGGCTCGCAGCAGGTGGACATCGCCCGCTTTCTCGACCGCCTGCACAACGAGCTGACCCAGCTTGAAGCCGACCGGAAGGCCACCCGCGAACAGCAGTACGCGCTCAACCAGGAACGGGCGAAGCTGGCGCGCGAGGGCGACCTCGAGATGCGCCGCCAGACGCGCGAACTTGAAACCAAGCTGGCCTCGCTGCTCAAGGACTTCGAGTTCCAGATGCGCGAGACGGTGCGCGCCATCGAAGATCGCGCCGCGCAGCAAAAGCTGTCCAAGGAAGCCGAACGCCGCATCCTGCGCCTGCGCCGCGAGTTTGAGGAGAGCTTCAACCAGACCGTCGTGGCCCACCGCAGCGGCGCGGACCAGGGCGATGCGAACGCCCAGCCGCACATTCTGAAGCACATCGCCGCCGGCGACCAGGTCCGCATCAAGTCGATCAACAAGATTGCGATTGTCGAGCGCGAGATCGAGAAAGATCTTTTTGAAGTGGCGCTCGGCCCCATCAAGATGCGCGTCAAGCGCGACGACTGCTCCGCGGTTTCACGGTCCGAGGCTTCTGCGGAGAAAGAAAAAGCCGATCCGCTGGCCGCCGCCCGCCGCCAGAAGAACGTCCACGTCACCGTCACCAGCGCCAATACCGACGACATGCGCATGGAGATCAATCTCATCGGCCGCACCGTGGACGAGGCCACCGAGGAGCTGGAACGGTACCTCGACCGCGCCTTCCTCGCCGGCCTTGAACGGGTTCGCGTCATTCACGGGCACGGCGCGGGCATTCTCCGCCGCGGCGTGCGGGAGTTCCTCAAGAGCCATCCCCACGTGACCAGCGTCGCCGAAGCCCCGCAGAATGAAGGCGGCCAGGGCGCGACGCTGGTGGAGCTGCGGCAGTAGCCGCAGTTGCAAAGCGGCCTGGAAACACGCGCGTGAGGTCGCCCCAAATCCAGATTTTTGCAACCTGGAATGGGCGCAAAGGGAGTTTCAGGCAACTTATCCCGTTGAATCGCTTGAATTTTCTGGGTCTTGCCGCGCATGAATCTCTTCCATCAAGCGCTCAACCTGCTCCCGCCTGCGGCTGCTCATGTCCAGGAAGCGGATGCCCACAGTATTCCGGTCGTGGATGGCCTGGATGACGCCTCCCAGCCGAAAGGGCAATCCTTCGAGCGAGAACTCGATCTCCACCCGTGTGTAGATGCCCACCGGGAAGCGGTCCAGGGTGCGGATGCGGCATCCGCCCAGGCTCAGGTCAAGAATGCGTCCCGGCAGTCGAGAGGCGATCTTGATGAGATCGATGACCGCCGAGGCATCGATGTGCTCACGGAATTGCGCTCTGCGGTCCGCCCCGAAGGGTTTTGTTGTGGGCAAACCGGCCGCCGGATTCACCTCCGGCTGCGGCGGCCGGGGTTGCGAACTGCCCTCTTCAGGCCGCGCCGCGGAATCGGAATCCTCCGCAAGATGCCGATCCGTCCCAGGCTTTACCATCAAAGCAAGACTGGCCGGCGCCTGGATCACGCCTGAAGCCGATGCGCCCGTCTTTCCGGTCGGGCGCGCTGCCCCGGAAGACGGCACGCCGGACGGACTCCGCGCCGGGGCCAGGGGATGCGGCGCACTTGTCAGAAAAGGAGTCTGGGAGACAGCCTGAGCAGGAGCCCGGAGAGGAATTTGCGGCGCGGCCGGTTGCTCTGCCTGATTCGCCTCCGGCGCGGCAGCGGCCTCCAATGCGGCAGCGGCTTCGAGGGCGGCAGCCTGCTCTTCGGCAGCCCGCTTGGCGGCAATTTCCTCCTCAATTTCGGAAAGCGCCTCGACCAACTCCTCCTTGCGACGCGCGGGAACATTGGCGAAGCGAATGCCGACCAGATGCCGGCCATCGGTCCATCGCGTGACGCCGCTGAAGCGGAAAGCAAGCCCGCGAACCCTGAAAGAAACCTCGACATAAACCTCTGCGGAGGCTGGAATTCGCTCTTGAGTCCACAAGCGGCAACCGCCCAGGCTGAGATCGACAACGCGGCAGGCAAGAGTGGAGCCGTGTTTTACCAGCAGAAGCTGCGCGTCTTCATCCACGCCGTAGCGGGGGTCAGAGCGGCGTTTTTCCTGCTCATCTGCCCGATCTTCCGCAATTTCCGCCTGGTCCATTTCGGTCACCGTCGCAATTCGGGAAAATCAGTGCCCTCCAGCCAGATCCCATGGACGCGCGGGAGCGGTTTGCGTCCCCTCCCGGCCCTTCAGGCGGTCATACTGGTACACGTCGCTGGTGGTTCCCAGCGACTCGTTGTAGAGGCTGATGGCGCCGGTCAACTGGCTCAGTTCCTCGCTGAAGAGGTGAATCGCTTGCAATTGGCTCGCCGTGGCGGGAAGCTCAAATTGAGATGTTTTAACGAACTTCTGGTAGCCGCGGTCCAGCAGCCGCGCCACCTCGGCCGCCAACCAGCGCCCCGGGAGGCACGGCCAGCGCAGCCGATCCGCCTCCGTCTCCACTGCGCCTTGGTCCTGGGCACCAGCACCGCGCCGGCCCCGTACTTGCTCACCAGACGCGCCGCCCTGCGACTCTCCGGCGAAAGGGCGCTACATCAAAAGAATGTGCGCGCAGGATCTCCAGCGTCTGATCGAAATTCGGATTGCGGGATTTTCGGGCCACGATCGCCTTCCAGTCTGCGAGGATGGTTGAAACAGGTATCGGCGGAATCTGCCACCGAACCTCCAGCCCTCGCATACTCAATCTCGCATATCCGGAGCGCAGGCCGCAATTCTCCATGAGAATCGACGACCTGCAAATCGACCTCAGACCCTCGGCTTGCCTCGCTTGCCGAGCGCATCGGCTCCACGCCGCTGGTCCGGCTCGACCGCAGCCGGTCCGCGGCCTTGCGGGCATCACCCTGCTGGGCAAGGCCGAGTGGGCCAACCCCGGCGGCAGCGTGAAGGACCGAGCCGCGGCGGCCATGGTGCGCGACGCCATCGCTCGCGGCCTGCTTGTGCCCGGCAAAACTCTGCTGGACGCGACCAGCGGCAACACCGGCATCGCCTTGGCCATGCTGGGCGCGGCGCTGGGCTTTCCGGTCCAACTGGCCATGCCCTCCAACGTCTCGCCGGAGCGCAAGCGGATTCTTGCGCGCCTTCGGCGCACGCGTGGAGTGGACCGACCCCGACGCAGGGCTCCGACGGGGCCATCCGCCGCGCGCGGGAGATGGCCGGCAACGATCCCGGATCGCTTCTGCTACCTGGACCAGTACTCGAACGACGCCAACTGGCTGGCGCACTACCACACCACCGGCCCAGAGATCTGGGAGCAGACGCCGGCCAAATTACGCATTTTGTGGCCGGCGTGGGCAGCAGCGGCACCTTCATGGGTACATCCCGAAGGCTCAAGGAGCTGAACCCAGCGCTTCAGGTCATCAGCCTGCTGCCGGACTCGCCCACCCACGGCATCAAGGGCCTGCGGCACATGGGCTCGTCCATCGTTCCTTCCATCTACGACCCCCGCCTGGCCGACCGCTCGCTGGAGATCGGCATCGAAGAGGCTTGTGCGATGGCCACGCAACTGGCGCGTGAGGAGGGCCTGCTGGTGGGTCTTTCGGCGGCTGCGGCCGTGGCCGCCTGCGCGGGGATTGCGCGCGAGGAAGCAGCGGCCGGCCGAAGCGCGGTCCTGGTCACCATGCTGCCCGATGCGGCCGATTCCTCGCTCACGAAACGCCTCTGGAAAGAGGCCTGAGCCCTTGCGGCCGCCAGCGCCGACCTTTGTTGAAACTGTCCCTCGCGGTTGCGGACAGTTCCCCGGCCACGGCTCCCGCCGCCCAGGTCCGCACTGAAAGAAATGAAGCCCATACCTTAGCCTTGCTCGGCCTTCACGATTGCGCGCAACCGCGAGCGGCTCCGGACTCAGCGGAGCTGTTCGCGCTTGTGGAGCCAGCCGGCATTTGTTACCCTGCCATCAGAACGCTCGCCCCGCTCCGCAGACGGAGGTGTGGCGGGCGAACGCGATTTTTACTCACAATACCGTCTCGCAACCCAGCGAGGAAAAGGAGAGAGATGAACGGAATTCCCCAGCTCACCGTCAAAGAATTGAAGCAGCGCATCGATGCCGGCGAGGACGTTTATCTTCTCGACGTGCGCGAGCCCCATGAGCACCAGATCGCCAACATTGGCGGGAAGCTGATTCCCATGAACGAAGTGCCCCGGCGGCTGTCGGAGATCGACATGAGCCGCGAGGTCATCGTGCACTGCAAGATGGGCGCGCGCAGCCAGTTGGTGGCCGAGTTTCTCAAGCGGTCCGGATGCGCGAAAGTCGTCAACCTGGCCGGCGGCATCCATGCCTGGAGCAACGAAATCGATCCCTCGGTGCAAAAATACTGAGGGATTCCGCGGGCAATTGAGGCAGGCAGGATGCACGGGGTTCCCCGATGCTTCAGCCAGTCGCGCCCATCGATCGCGCTCATCGCGGAGTGAGTTGCGGATTCCCCAGGCCGCATTTTCGGCAAGGAGTTTCTGCCGGGAGCGGGCAAGCCGATTTTGAACTTTCCACATCCTGACGAATACCCGAATCGGACAAGTCTGGTCTAACCAATACGCGTTAAGGAGGTTCCCTTGAAAAAATTGCAGCTAGCTTCCCTGATTCTGATGCGCGCAGTTGTGCCAGCAGCGTTGATTCTGCTTCTGGCCTGTTCTCCGGGCCTTTCTCCCCAGGCAGCGGCGCAGGACCATCTAGTCAGCTCCCAGGCTCTCCAGCAGCAGATCGAGAGTTCCGCGGCAGCGCGGCAGAAGGATGTCGCCACGGTCACGGGATTTCTGGCAGCGCCCGCGGCCGAGCACGCACTGCGGTCCGCCCACGTGGACCCGGTCCAGATACGGACGGCGATTCCCACGCTCTCGAACGCCGAACTGGCAAATCTGGCCGCGCGCGCCTCGAATGCGCAGCAGAAATTCGCTGCCGGCGTCATCACCACTGGAATGCTGGAGCTCATCATCGTTCTTATCGCCGTGATCATCATTGTTGCGGCGATCCATTGATTCCAGCCGCGGCGCGATGGGGGGCGTTTTTGCTGCTCTCCGTCGCAGTGGGTGCTGAAACGCCGCCGGCGATCTGGATCGATGTACCCTTCGTGCATCAGCCGAGGGAGGGATGCGGAGCTGCGTCCATTGCGATGGTGATGGATTATTGGGCGGCGCATCAGAAGGTCACCCCCGGCGCTGAGAGCGATGTCCTCGAGATTCAGCGCCAGTTGTATGTGCCCCGGGAGCACGGCATTCCGGCCTCGGCCATGCAGCAATACCTGCGCAGCCATGGCTTGCTGGCATTTGCCCTGAACGGAAGTTGGAGCGACCTGGAGCAGCAACTGGGCAAGGGACGTCCCTTGATCGCCGCGCTCAAGCCGCCGGGCCAGTCCGAGCTTCATTATGTGGTGATTGACGGAATCGATCCGGTACACGCGCTGGTGACGATGAACGATCCGGCGGAACGCAAGCTGCTAACCCAGGAGCGTGCGGGATTCGAGAAAGAGTGGAGCGCAACCCACAACTGGATGCTTCTGGCCGTGCCGGCGCCAGCACCCCGCTAGCCAATCTCCGGTCCAGGCCGAAGCCGTCGCCGGAATCGCGGCCGGGTTTTTCCGCCCGCGGGAGACGCACGGCGCGGCGGTCTGAAGTGCGCTGCCGAGGCGTGCGGGCTTTCGCGCTGCTGCTGGGGTGGCTTGGCCTTCTGCTGCTCCCTGGCCAGATGCGGGCGCAGTGCGCCGTCGACCAGCCGGAAGCCTTGCGCATTCAGCAGCTTTTCGAGCAGCAGAACTGGCCTGAGGTCGCGCGGCGGGCGCAATCGCTCCCTTGCCGCTCGGCCGACGTGAATTTCGATGACGGGCTGGCTCTGGCGCACCTCGGTAAGTGGCCTGAGGCGCGAGCCGCACTTCTGGCTGGTGAGCGGGAGTCTCCCCGGCGGAAGCGCTTTCCGATCGAGCTGGCCGGGGTCGCGTTTGAGCGGAAACGATACCCGGAAGCGGCTCAATGGCTGCAAAAAGCGCTGAAACTCGATCCCAGCGACGAATACGCCAACAACTTCGCCGGGTTTGTTTACTATTTGATGGGAAATCTGGAAGCGGCGCTCAAATACTGGAACCGCATCGGGAAACCTTCCATCGCCGCCTTCGATTTCGATCCCCACCTGCGCGTGCAGCGGCTTCTTCTCGACCGCGCTTTCGCCTTTTCTCCGGCCGCGGTTCTCCGCGAAGCCGACTTCGAGACCACCGAAACGCGGCTGACGGGGCTGGGAATCTTTCCCGCCTACAACATTGCGCTCAACCCGCGGCCGGAGGGCAGCTTTGACGCCCAGTTTCGCGCTCTTGAGCGCGACGGCTTCGGCACCAGCCGCGTGCAGGCCCTGGTTTCCACCTTTGCGGGGGCGGCGTATGAGACGATCTATCCCGCCTACTTCAACCTGGGCGGGTCGGCCGCCAATCTTGAATCTCTGCTGCGATGGGATGAGCAGAAGCGCCGGGCGTGGATCTCGCTTTCCGCGCCGCTCGACGGGCTGCCCGAGCGCCGATGGCGGCTCTCTGCCGACGCTCGCGATGAAAATTGGGCGATCCGGCGCTCCTCCACCGGCCCGGCTCCTGTGCTGGGATCGCTGCATCTTGAGCGCCAAGCTTTGGCCGGTTCGGTCACTTCCTTCACCAGTGGACACCTGCAATGGTCAGCCGGGGCCGAGCTGTCGCACCGCGGCTTTCGCGACGTGGTGGCCGGCTCGGCATGGACGCCCGAACTGCTTTCTTCCGGCTACGCGCTGAAGTTTCTGGCCTCGGCCAGCGACAAGCTGGTCGACATTCCCGAGCGGCGCTTTTCGCTGACCACCGGAGCCAGCCTGCAGATGGCGCGGCTGTGGTCCGATCCTCCGCATCTGTTTGCCGGGCTCGAAGGCTCGGCCCTGGCGCACTGGTTTCCGCAGGCTGAAGGCGACCGCTATGAAGCCGCCGGGCAACTGCGCGCGGGGCGCATCTTCGGCGTCGCTCCGTTTGATGAATTGTTCATGCTCGGCGAAGAGCGGGACAACGATTTATGGCTCTGCGGGCAAGTGGGCACGCGGGACGGGCGGAAGGGCAGTTCGCCCTTGGGCAACGCCTATTTTCTTTCCAATGCGAGCCTGTTGAGAAGCCTTTACAGCAATGGGCTGCTGGGGATCAAGGCCGGTCCGCTCATCGATATCGGCAGAATGGGCGCGCCCACCAGCGGGCTCTCCACGGCGCAGTGGATCTTCGACGCCGGAGCCGAGCTCAAGTTTACGGTTCTCGGCGCAAGCGTGGTGCTCACCTATGGCCGCGACCTGCGCGCCGGAAACAACGCCTTTTATGGCGCTGCTACACACTAGGTAGTTTTCGAGCCGACTCATCCTTAATTTATGCGGACAGGATTTATGCAGACAGGAGATGCCCGCGCAAGTGGCTGAAATTGAGTGCTTCTAGCCCATACTCACTCATCTTTTGGACGAGCCGCGCATCGTCAGTAACGATCAGGAATTTTTTGGAGACGAGTGC
>CAWBHO010000023.1:0-36191 GCA_963788415.1 uncultured Acidobacteriaceae bacterium
TCTTGGACTCGGTTTCGTAATCCTTGCGCGCGTCCCAGGAGCTGACGGTCTTGACAGCCGTCTTCCTGCCATCTTTCTCTGCCCAAAGCTCATAATCCTCGGTCATGTTCACCTGAGAAAACTGGAACTGGCCTTTCGCCGTGGTGCTAAAACTGCGAATCGACTTGGATTTGAGGCTTTTGAGGAAGACGGTAGCCCCAGAGACCGGGCTGGAGTGGGCGTCCACCACGTCACCCGCCACCACGCGCTCACCGAAGTTCTGTGCCTGTGCGCTGAATGAACCCAGGGCGGAACCGCCCGCCCCATTACCCGGCGGTAAGAAAACCAAACCGGCCGCCAGAACGGCAATCGCCATCCCGGCCGTACAACCCGTACGATTCACACTCACTCATCCTCCTCGATCGGTTCATCGTCATCCTCGTCCAGCTGCTCGTCCACGCGCGCCAGCTCCAGAGGCTCGATGCCCACCACCTCGTACTCCGTTCCACACTCGTCGCACACCACCACGTCGCCTTCTTCCACTTCGTCCATTTCGATGTCGAGATCATTTTCGCATTCCGGGCAGCTCGGCATGACAGCCTCCTCTCTCGTTAACGGCATTTGCAGTGCAGGATCATGGATAATCACGGTGTGACTCCCGCTATTCTTGGAGAGAAGCCGGCCTCAGGTCAAGAGCCGAAGGGCCGAAATTACACCGCAAGTTTCAAGACTGAAGGCATGACGAACTGCATTCTCTCCAATTTCATGCGGTTTCGCAACTCCCGTGGACGGCGTCAAAATGGAATCGCACGCCATTTTGGGCGCGGACGCCGTTTGTGGCGCCTCGACGATGACACTTCGACGCTCTACAGTTTAACCTGAGCATGACCATGCCCAGATCCGGATCCACTCCGTTTGCCTTCCCCGAGTTCCGCGGCGCCACCCGCAACCTGGTTCTCTGGAACCTCGCCGCCTACTTCCTTCTGGCGATCGTGCAGATGACCGTTCCGGTTACCGGCGGCCTGCTTGCGCTCTCTTTCTCCTTCGCGCCCAGCGCATTCCTGCACGGGGCCATCTGGCAGCCGCTCACCTACAGCCTTGTCCATCTGGGAATTCTCGGCACGCTTTTCGAGCTGCTCTCGCTCTGGTTTCTGGCGGGCTTTCTTGAGAACGCCCAGAGCGAAAGCTGGGTCACCGGCCTTTATGTGGTCTCGGTGCTGGGAACCGCGCTGGCCGCAGTGGTTCTTGCGGTGTGCAGCAGGCCGCTGGGCTTTGCCCTGGCTGAGGCGCCACTTATGGGCTGCGCCGGCGGCATCTTCGGCCTCCTGGTGGCCATTGGGGCGCTTTACGGCGATGTGCAGTTCACGCTCTTTCCCCTGCCCATCGGCATCAAGGCCCGCTATCTGGTGGCCGTCTACGCGCTGGTCGTCTTTGCCATGCTCTTTGGCCAGCAGCAGCGCATGTACGCCTTTGCCCAGTTGGGCGGCGGCCTCGCCGGATTGCTCTACATCCGACTGGCCCCGCGCCGCGGCCTCTCGCTCGGCCTCAGTGAGCGGTGGTACGGCCTGCGCAATCGTTATTACCGCTGGAAGCGCCGCCGCGCGGCCCGCAAATTCGAGGTCTACATGCGTTCCCAGGGCCGCACCGTCCACTTCGACGGCCAGGGCCGGCCCATCGACGATGACCCCGACGACAAGAAGCGCTGGAACTGAACTTTTTGTAGCCAGGTCCTGTGTCAGGGCACGACTTCAGTCGTGCCGCAAAGAGCCGTAAAATCATGGACTTTAGCCCCTGGGCACGTCGTCCAACGGAAAAAGATGCAGGTTATGAAACAGCTTGCAGGGAATGGACTCTGCCTTCGCAAATCCTCTTTCCAGCCCTTCCAAGGGCGCATCTACGCAGAATTGCGCCTGAAAGGCAAAACCGCCGCTGCTTTCCGGTAGAATGGACGATGGTATGCCCAACAAACTAGCATTTCTTTTTCCCGGACAGGGTTCGCAGGCGGTCGGCATGGGCCGCGAACTCTGGGTTCGCTTTCCCGTCGCCGCTGAGACCTTCGCCGAAGCCGACGAGGCCGTCGGATTCCCGCTTTCGAAGTTGATCTTCGAGGGGCCGGCCGAGGACCTGAAGCAGACTGAGAACACTCAGCCGGCCATCCTCACCGTCAGCGTCGCCACCCTGCGCGTGCTGGCCCTCCATGGCATCCGGCCGGATCTAGCCGCCGGTCACTCCCTGGGCGAATGGTCCGCCCACGTGGCCGCCGGGACCATCTCCTTTGCAGACGCCGTGCGCTCCGTCAAGGCGCGCGGGCGGGCCATGCAACTGGCCGTTCCCGCCGGTGAGGGCGCCATGGCCGCCATCCTCGCGCTGGACCCCGTCCAGGTGGCCGAGATCTGCCGGCAAGTCGCTCAGGAGACCGGCCAGACGGTCGAGGCAGCCAACCTCAACTCCCCCGGCCAGACGGTCATCTCCGGCTCTCTGGCGGCGGTTGAAAAGGCTGCCGCGCAGGCCAAATCGAAGGGCGCAAAGCGCGCCGTCATGCTGCCCGTCAGCGCTCCTTTCCACTGCTCCCTGATGCAGCCGGCGCAGGAGGAAGTGGCGCGCGTGCTGAGCGAGGTTTCGTTCGCCGATCCCCGCATTCCCGTGGCTGCCAACGTCACCGGAGGCCTGGTTTCCACCGCCGACGAGGCCCGCGACGTGCTCACCCGCCAGGTGACCGGCACGGTGCGCTGGATCGATTGCATGAAGACCCTGATTGGCGAGCAGCCGGAGACCTTCCTCGAGGTCGCCCCCGGCAAGGTGCTCTGCGGCTTGCTCAAGCAGATCGACCCGGCGCAAAATTCTTTGAATGTGGAAGATGCAGCCAGCCTGCAGAAGGCGCTGGCCGAGCTGAAAAGCTTGAAGGCTTCCGCCTGAAGCATTTTTCCTGAAAGCAGAGTGCCCAGGCGCCCAAGTTTCGTATTGGAGACCCGGGAGTCGACCGCGTCTTAGGCCCCTTCACGGCCCCAGGTCGATCTCCACATCGGGCGGCGAAAAATTCAGCGTGCGCGTAACCGGGTCGAAATCCAGGTCCAGCGCCTTCTTCCGCTGCCCGTTGATAACGATGGCCATCAAGAGCACATTGCCGTACATGCGCGCCGCCACGATCTTGTGGCTCTTGATCGACCCATACTCGTTGTCCGGGCTCCCGGCGCTCCAATCCTGCTTGAAGCGGTCAAAGGAATAGCCGCCGCGCGGCGCCGGATGCTGCCGCCAGTCCTTGTCGTGCATCCAGATGCCGTAGGCCGTGGGCAGATCGTTCCCCTCGACCGCCGTCAGAAACCGGTTGGCCGACGATTTTCCCCGCACAAAGTTGTTCCAGTTCCAGGGCCAGTCCACCGGCCGCCCCGCCGCCAGCCACCAGAGCGCGACGAGCGCCACGAGCAGCCCCGCCGCGCTCCACAAAATCACCTTCCGGCGGTGTTCCCGGGCCTCGTCAAAGGCGGGCGCGTCAAGCAGGGTCAAGGGAAAAACTCCTTTCAAAACAGGGAACAGGGCCAGAGGTCAGAGATCAGAGATCAGGGGTCGGAGATCGGTGCTCAGTCGTCGGACGAGTGGTCAGTAAACAGTTTTCGGCGGTCGGCAATTCGTCGCGGTAGTCCGCAATCATCGCACTCCGCATCGGGCATACCTTCCTTCGACGCTCGAAACCGCTTTTCCTCTTCTCGGTTCACGCTCAAACAAGCGCCCAAAGACCGGGATCTGTTCATTGTTCACTGACCCCTGATCTCTGACCCCTGATCTCTGACAACTGCCCCTGCCTTTCTACTCTTCCAGGCAGTAGGTCGTCCGCATCTTCTCCGCATGGCGTTCGAGAGCCAGCTCGATCAGCCGGGTGATGAGGTCCTTATAGCTCAGCCCCGTGGCCTTCCACAGCTTGGGGTACATGCTGATCTGGGTGAATCCCGGCATGGTATTCACCTCGTTCAGGTAGATGCGCTGCTTGCCGTCCGGCTCCATCAAGAAATCCACCCGCGCCAGGCCCGAGAGGTCGCAGGCCTGAAAAGCCGCCACCGCCATCTCCCGGATCTGCTTTGTCTCGGCCGCGCTCAGCCGGGCCGGAATCACCGGCACCGAGCCCTCGGCAAGGTACTTGTCCTCGTAGTCGTAAAACTCCTTGCCGGGAATAATCTCGCCCACCACGCTGGCCTGGGGCGTGTCGTTGCCCAGCACCCCCACCTCGAACTCGCGCGCCTTGGTCTTCTTCCCGCCCACGCCCTGCTCCACCACCAGCTTGCGGTCGTACTTCGCGGCCAGCGTGAGCGCCGCTGTCAGCTCCTTGCGGTCGTGCGCTTTCGAGATGCCCACCGACGAGCCCAGATTCGCCGGCTTCACGAAGACCGGGTACTTCAGCGCCCCTTCCACCTGGGCGACTCCTTTGCGCGGCGACCGCTCCCACTCGGTCCTCAGCAGCGTCACGTGCCGGACCATCGGCAGCTTGGCGTGCGAGAAGAGCCGCTTCATCACTTCCTTGTCCATGCCCACGGACGAACCCAGCACGCCCCCGCCCACATAGGCGATGTCCGCCAGCTCAAACAGTCCCTGGATCGTCCCATCCTCGCCAAAAGTTCCGTGGAGCACGGGAAAAACCACATCCAGCGACAGGGCGTTCAGGCACGACTGGCCATCCAGACCCGACTTGCCGTCGAGCGCCGTCTCGTCCCCGCCCGGCTCCGCGGGCCCTTTGCCCTTCAGCAGCTCCTCTGCCGCCGCTCCGGTCAGCCAATGCCCTTGCTTGTTGATGCCCACCGGCACTACGTCGAACTTCCGGTGATCGATGGCCTTCAGAATCGAAGCCCCCGACAGCAGCGAAACCTCATGCTCGCCGCTTCGTCCGCCAAAAAGAATTCCAACTCGCAGTTTCTTTGCCATTTCGTCCTTGATTCTCCAGCTTCCGGCGGTGAAGTGCAAAAAAGCCGCTCCGCGCGCGGGAATCTGGAGCCTTTCGATTCAAGTGTGAACAAAAAACCTTCAGGTCAACGATGAACAAAACCTTTGGGCCAAGTGTGAACAAAACTCTGGGCGGCCCATCCTTCGCATTTCCGGCCGCCGCCAGCCAGCGTCAAAGGGCGTGGGCCGTGATGGCACAAACTGTGCGGGGGCAGAAAAACGGCGCGCCATCCCGGCCGAGCTTCATCGCGCGCTCCCTTCAACTGGCGACGAGCGCAGGCCGCCGCCGTCCGATGAGCAGTGGCAGCACCTGCGCCTGGGCCGCATCCACGGTGAGTCCGTACCGGGTGCGCAATTCCTCAATCTTGCCGTGCTCGATGAACTGGTCGGGCCAGCCAATGCGCACCACCGGAACCGGGCTGCCCAGCTCCTCGAGTGCTTCGATCACCGCCGAGCCGAATCCGCCCATCTTCACATGGTCCTCGATGGTGACGAAGGCGGCCACGCGGCCGGCGTACTCAGCCAGCATCGCGCGGTCCAGCGGCTTGACGAAGCGGGGGTTGATCACCGCCGCCGAGTAGCCGTCGCGCTCCAGCCTGTCGGCCAGCTCCCTGGCCATCGCGGTCATCGGCCCCAGGCCTAGAATGGCCACGTCTCCGCCGTCCTGGAGCACTTCGGCCTGGCCCACGGGAATCGGTTGCGGCTCGCTTTTGCGGGGCACGCCGGTCACCACGCCGCGCGGATAGCGGATGGCGCTCGGCCCCGGAAGCTCAAGGGCGGTCTTCATCATGTCCGCCAGCTCATCCTCGTCCTTGGGCGCCATCAAGACCATCCCCGGAATGCCGCGCAGGTACATGATGTCGAACAGGCCGTGATGCGTCGGACCGTCGTCGCCCGAAAGCCCCGCGCGATCCATGCAGAACAGCACCGGCAGCTTTTGCAGCGCCACGTCGTGCACGATGCAGTCAAAGGCGCGCTGCAGAAAGGTCGAATAGATGGCGCAGACCGGCCGGAAGCCGCGCGTGGCCATCCCGGCGGCGAAGACCACCGCGTGCTCCTCGGCGATGCCCACGTCGAAGTAGCGCTTGGGATGGTGCGGCCGGAACAGGTCCAGCCCCGTGCCGTTGGGCATGGCGGCCGTGATGGCGACGATTCTTTCGTCCTCGTTGGCCAACTGCACCAGGGTGTTGGCAAAGACTTCCGCGTAGGTGAGCTGGCCCGCGGGCTTGGTCTGGCCGGTCTCCGCGTCGTAGGGGCCCAGGCCATGAAACTTCTTCTGCTTGTCGAGCGCCGGCTGGTAGCCGCGCCCCTTCTGCGTCAGCACATGCAGCAGCACGGGGCGGTTTTCCGCCTTCAAAAACTTGAAAGTCTCCACCAGCAAAGGGATATTGTGGCCGTCGATGGGGCCAAAATACGTCAGGCCGAACTCCTCGAAAAGAATCGAGGGCCAGAGCATGCTCTTGGCCGCCTCTTCGGCGCGGCGCGCCACCTCGGCCGCCGTCTTGCCGCCCAGCCGCGCGATGATGCGATGGGCCGAGTCGTGCAGATTCTTGTAGTGCTCATTGGTGACGATTCTGTGCAGGTAGCGCGCCACCGCGCCCACATTGCGGTCGATCGACCACTCGTTGTCGTTCAGCACCACAATCAGCCGCCTGGTCTGCTCGGCGATGTTGTTGAGCGCCTCGTAGGAGACTCCATTGGTGAAGGCGGCGTCGCCGGCCACGGCCACCACATTCTCCGTGCCCCCGGCCAGATCGCGCGCCACGGCCATGCCCAAGGCCGCCGACAAGGCCGTGCCGGCGTGCCCGGCCCCGTAGCAGTCGTGCTCGCTCTCGGTGCGCAGCATGAAGCCGTTCAGCCCGCCCGGCTGGCGAATCGTATCCATCCGCTCCCGCCGGCCGGTCAGCATCTTGTGAATGTAAGCCTGGTGGCTCACGTCGAACAGCAGCTTGTCTTCCGGGGTGTTGAAGACGGTATGCAGCGCCAGAGTCAGCTCCACCACGCCCAGATTCGGACCCAGGTGTCCGCCGGTCTTCGAAAGGGTCTGAATCAGAAACTCGCGAATCTCCGCTGCCAGCTCCGTCATCTGCGCGAAGCTCATCCGCTTCAGATCGGCAGGCGAGTTGATCGACTCCAGCAGTGATCCCATAATTTTCCTTCCCTGAAAAAAGGCGGGCAGACAAAAAACCCTTTGAGGCGGGTATCTCACACTCGCTTTGCCATCCGTTAGTATACCAAGGCCGTCGTTTTCCCTGAATTTCAGCGCCGATTTCCCAAACCATGCTGCCCGGTGCGACAATCTGCCCGTCGGGGCTTCAGTATTTTCGGAATTTCCGCGGGCCGGAAACTCACACTCGCGGGGCTTTTCCCTCAAGAAAACGTCCCATTGCAGGGCACTCAAAAGGACGATCTCGATTCCGAAAATGCTCGAACGGCTCCGGCCAAAATCCATCCGCACGGAGGGAACCATCGTGAAGCGCTTCCTGGTTTGCACCGTCCTCGTCCTTGCCGCCACCGCTTTATCCGCCCAGAAAGCTCCGCCGAAGAGCCCGCCCGCCACGGCCTCGGTGACCATCGACGGCAAGACCGTCTCGATTGCCTACAACTCGCCCCGGCTCAACGGACGCGCCGGTCATATCTTCGGCCCGGGCGGGCTCATCAGCCACGACCCCACCTATCCGGTCTGGCGCGCCGGCGCCAACGCGGCGACCGCACTGCACACCGATGCGGACCTCATCCTGGGCGGTTTGAGAGTCCCCAAGGGCGATTACACCCTCTACGTCGATATCGCCGAACCCGACCACTGGGTGCTGATCGTCAACAAGCAAACCGGCCAATGGGGCACTCATTATGACAAGGCGCTCGATCTGGGCCGCGTGAAAATGAGCATGAGCAAGCCGCTCGCGCCGGTCGAGGATCTGCAATACACCCTGGAAAACCCCGGCGGCACCACCGGGAAACTGACCCTGGAATGGGAGAATCGCTCGGCCTCGGTGCTCTTCGCCGTGCATTGAGTTCGCCGGCGCAGGACCGGGAGGGTAGAGCGCGCTGAGTGGCAAGTTGCGCAACAATTGCCACTCAGCCGATACAATAGAAAAAGTGCGTAAGTTTCATGCTGGAGGGGTGAACAAACCTTGCCTTTATATGCCTATCGCTGTACCCAGTGCGGTCACCGTTTTGAAAAAATCCAGAAATTCAGATCCAAGCCCGAGTTGGTGTGCCCCCAGTGCGGCGGCCTGCTCGAGCATCCGCTCACCGCGCCGCGCCTTCACTTCAAGGGAGCCGGCTGGTACGTAAACGACTACGGCGGCAAGAGCGGCCCATCGACCGCCGAATCCCTCCAGGCTGAATCGGCTGCGGACACGGCTGCCTCAGCCAAGCCGGCCCCGGACAAGCCGGCCTCGGACACGAATTCTTCGACCAAATCCGAAGCGGCCTCCGCGCCCGGTGGAAGCGCCTCCGGCAGTCCGGCGGCGGCTCCCGCGGCTTCGCCCGCTGCCCCACCCGTCGCCGCAGCCAGCGAATAGCCGGCGAATGAGAGCAGATTTGCTTCTGGCCGGGGCGAGTACAGCCTTTCCTTTGGTGGGAATGATTTTGAAAGGGCACGGCTTTAGAGCATTTCTCCTCTTGCTATGGAGTGGGCATCTTTTATCCCACTCTGGCCGCAAAAACAAGAACGCGGCGAGGGTGGGGCACCCGGACTTTATATTCTCAGGAGAGATGCGCCAGCTGAAGATGCGCCAGGTGAAGATGCGCCAGGTGAAGATGCGCCCTTCCAAAGGCGGGTTTGCGCCACGGGCGGATAGGAAGCCGGGCCTTCCCGGTTGAATGCGTCTCCAGGGTTTCGCCCTGCGTGGTCTCGCGCTTCCCCGCGGAAACAGTTGCGGCGCCTGCGGCAATTGTGTTGGCGCTCGAATTGCGTGGCGCGGGCAAGAGCCGGTTTGCCGCTCATGTGCGTTTCGGCGGCGTGCAACTATTTCCTCCTCTCCAGCGTCGGAATACTATACTGGGCGTACCCGAATTGCGCTGCGATGACGCTGCGTTTCCGGTTTGATTGCTGCGGGTGCAGACGCAGCGGTTTCCCGGCGAACGGTTTCAATGCACACGCATCGCGAAGGGCAACCCAGCGCTCGATATTTTTCTGCTTGAGGTTCATATTCAAGCGCGGTGCTTCACCGAATCCACCACTTTGCTTCGCAGCCACAAGAGAAAAAGAGAATGGACCAGCAACCGTCTGCTTCCCAAGCCGCCCCGGCGAGCCAGTTCGCTGGAGATCCGTTCAAGCCTGCCAAAAAGCACCGCCATCTCTGGATTTGGGCAGTTGTACTGCTGATCTTCGGGCTGCTGTTTTATTGGGTGATCCAGCATCACCAGAAGAGCCAGGCCGCGGCCATGGGTGGGCGGCACGGAGTGAGCGGCGCCGTGCCCGTGACCACCGCCACGGCGCGGACCGGTTCGATCGGCGTCTACCAGGACGCCATCGGCACAGTCACTCCGGTCTACACCGACTCCATCACCGCGCAAGTGACGGGCGTGATCACGGCGGTGCGCTACCGCGAGGGGCAGTCTGTGCAGAAGGGCGCCCCGCTCGTCGACATCGATCCGCGTTCCTATGCGGCCCAGCTTGCCGAGGCCGAGGGCGCGCTGGAACGCGATCGGAATCTGCTTGCCGAGGATCAAATGGACCTGAAGCGTTATCAGCAGGCATGGGCCAAGAACGCCATTCCCCGCCAGACGCTGGAGGACCAGGAGAAGGTGGTGCTCCAGGCGCAGGGTACGGTGAAGAACGACGAAGGCGCGGTCCAGTACGATCAGGTGCAACTCGGCTACTGTCACATCACGTCGCCGATCAGCGGGCGCGTTGGCCTTCGCCTGGTCGATCCGGGCAACCTGGTCACGGCCAATTCGACCACCGCGCTGCTGGTGATCACCCAGCTTCAGCCGATTACGGTGGTCTTCACGCTGGCCGAAGACAGTTTGTCCCAGGTGCTCGAACAAATGCGCGGCGGCAAGAGGCTGACCGTCGAAGTGTATGACCGGTCTATGCAGCAGAAGCTTGCCACGGGTAAGCTGATGACCATCGACAACCAGATCGACACCACCACCGGCACGGTCAAGCTGCGCGCGGAGTTCGACAACCGGACGGCGACCCTTTTTCCGAACCAGTTCGTCAACACGCGCCTGCTCGTCAAGACGCTTGAAAACCAGATCCTGGTTCCTTCTTCGGCGATCGAGCACAACGGAGACGTCGCCTTCGTCTATTTGATCAAGAAGAACAAGGCGGTGATGACCACCGTGCAGGCCGGAATCTCTGACCAGGGAGAGACCGCGGTTCAGGGCCTGCAGCCGGGAGACGTGGTGGCCGACAGCAGCTTTGAAAAGCTGCAGGACGGCGCGCCGATCACCATTTCTAAAATCAAGCTTCCCTCTGCCTCTTCCGACTCCGCTGAGAGCCAGGTTCCATGAATCCGTCCCGCCCCTTCATTCTGCGGCCCGTCGCGACCGCGCTGTTGATGACGGCCATCCTGCTCGTGGGGATCGTCGCTTATCTGCAGTTGCCGGTCTCCGCGCTTCCGGAGGTCGATTATCCGACCATCCAGGTGCTGACGTTCTATCCCGGCGCCAGCCCGGATGTGACGGCAACCACGATCACCGCTCCGCTCGAGCGCCAGTTCGGCGAGATGCAGGGCCTGAGCCAGATGACCTCGACCAGCGCCGGCGGCGTGTCGCTGATCGTGCTCCAGTTCGATCTCGCGCTGGGCATGGATGTGGCTGAGGAAGAGGTGCAGTCGGCCATCAACGGCGGCCAGTCGTATCTGCCCTCCGACCTGCCCGCCCCGCCGGTGTACAACAAGACCAACCCGGCCGATGCACCGGTTCTGACGCTGGCCATCTCTTCGGATACCATGCCGCTGTCCCAGGTCGAGGATCTGGTGGACACCCGGCTTGCGCCCCGGTTGTCGCAGTTGAGCGGCGTGGGGTTGGTCAGCATCAGCGGCGGCCAGAAGCCCGCCATCCGCATTCAGGTCAACCCTGTCGCACTGTCCTCTTACGGGCTCAACATGGAGGACGTGCGCACCGCGCTCACCGAAACCAGCGTCAACGCCGCCAAGGGCAACTTCGATGGGCCGCGGCAAGACTACCAGATCGACGCCAACGACCAGATCACCGATGCCGCAGGCTACCGGAACACGGTCATCGCCTATACCAACGGAGCGCCGGTGTTTGTCAAAAACGTGGCCCAGGTGGTCAACGGAGTTGAAAACACCAAGCAGGCTGCGTGGATGAACCAGACCCCGGCGGTTATTGTGAACATTCAGCGGCAGCCGGGCGCCAATACCATCACCGTGGTCAAAAGTATCCGGGCGATCCTGCCGGCTCTTGAAGCGAATCTTCCCGCCTCCGTCAAGGTCACCACCATGACCGACATGACCACCAGCATCCAGTCTTCGGTTCACGACGTGGAGTTTGAACTGGGGCTGACCATCGTGCTGGTGATCATGGTGATCTTTCTGTTTCTGCGCAGCCTGCGCGCGAGCTGCATTCCGTTCGTGGCCATTCCTCTTTCGCTCATCGGCACCTTCGCGGCCATGTATCTGCTGGGCTACAGTCTCGACAATCTCTCCCTGATGGCGCTCACCATCTCCACCGGATTCGTGGTGGACGACGCGATTGTGATGATCGAGAACATCTCGCGCTATCTCGAAGAGGGCATGTCGCCGCTCGATGCCGCGCTGACCGGCTCGGGACAGATCGGGTTCACCATTGTATCGCTGACGGTTTCGCTGATCGCGGTGCTGATTCCGCTCTTGTTCATGGGCGATGTGGTGGGCCGCCTGTTCCGCGAGTTCGCGGTCACCCTCGCGGTCACCATCCTGATCTCCGCGGTGGTTTCGCTCACCCTTACGCCCATGATGTGCTCGCGCATTCTGCGTCATCAGCCGGCGGAGCAGCAGGGCCGGCTCTTTCGCTGGTCGGAGAGCATATTCACCCGCATGATCGCCTTCTACGGGCGGACCCTGCGCGTGGTGCTGCGCTACCAGACCATCACGCTGCTGGTGGCTGCCGGAACCATGGTGCTGACGGTCGTCCTTTACATCCTCATCCCCAAAGGCTTCTTTCCGGTGCAGGATACCGGCGTGATTCAGGGCATCTCTCAGGCCTCGCAATCCATCTCGTTCAGCGACATGTCGGCCAAGCAGCAGCAACTGTCCAAGATCATCCTTCAGGATCCAGCCGTCGAGAGCCTCTCATCGTTCATCGGCGCCGACGGCGTCAACACCACGCTCAACAGCGGCCGCATCTCCATCAACCTGAAACCGCTCAACCAGCGCCACATGAGCGCCTCGGACGTGATCCGCCGTCTGCAGGCAAGCTTGCAGCAGGTGCAGGGCATTCATCTTTACATGCAGCCAGTGCAGGACATCACCATCGATGACCGCGTCAGCCGCACGCAATACCAGTACACGCTCGAAGATCCGGATACGAGCGAGCTGAATCAGTGGACCGCCAGCTTCGTCGCCCGGCTGAAGAAGCTGCCCGAACTGGAGGATGTGGCCACGGATCAGCAGACCGGGGCGCATGCCGTCTCGCTCGCCATCGACCGCGTCACCGCGTCGCGGCTGGGCATTGCGCCCGGCACCATCGACAACACGCTGTACGACGCCTACGGGCAGCGGCAGATCAACACGCTCTACACGCAGGTCAACCAGTATCACGTCATTCTGGAGGCGGCCCCGGAGTGGCAGCAGAATCCAGCCAATCTGGGCGATCTGTACATTCAGTCGAGCGCCTCTTCGAGCGCGAGCGGCGCCTCGGCGGCCAGCTCGTACTCTTCGTCGGCGTCGGCCTCGGCCGGCTCGAACGCGCTCACTTCCTCGGTGCGCTATACGCCGTCCTCGGGCGTGGTCTCCGCGCCCGCCACGGTGCTCGCCGGCACCACCAGCACCTCCAACACCGGCGGAACTTCCTCGGCCGGCGCCAGCGCCATTCCGCTCAGTGCGTTTACGCGGGAAACTCCTGCCACTGAAGCGCTGTCGATCAATCATCAGGGGCAGTTTCCGTCGGTGACGGTTTCCTTCAATCTCGCGCCCAAAGCCTCTCTCGGCACGGCGATCACGGACATCGACAAGGCGGCGACGCAGCTTCACTTCCCGGCCAGCATTCAGGCCGGCTTCCAGGGAACCGCTGCCGCTTTCAAAAACTCGCTCTCCAACGAGGTGCTGCTCATCCTGGCCGCGCTGGCCTGCGTTTACATTGTGCTGGGTGTGCTCTACGAGAGCTTTATTCACCCGCTGACAATTCTCTCCACGCTGCCCTCGGCCGGGGTCGGAGCTCTGCTGGCCCTCATGCTCTTCGGTCAGGATCTCAGCATCGTCGCCATTATCGGCATTATTCTGCTCATCGGCATCGTAAAGAAGAACGGCATTCTGATCGTCGATTTCGCGCTCCAGGCCGAGCGCGATGAAGGCAAGCCCGCCGCCGAGGCCATCTACGAGGCCAGCCTGCTGCGCTTCAGGCCCATCATGATGACCACCATGGCGGCCTTGCTGGCGGGCATTCCGCTGGCTGCTGGAACCGGTCTCGGCTCCGAGCTGCGCCGGCCTCTGGGCATTGCCATGGTCGGCGGGCTGCTGCTCAGCCAGTTCCTCACGCTCTACACCACGCCGGTCATTTACATCTTTTTCGACAAGCTCGCTCAGCGGCTCACCGGCCGCAAGCCGTCTCACATGGCAGCCGGCGGCGCCCATCCGCCCGGAGCGGAGTCCGCATGAGCTTATCGAGTCCATTTATCCGGCGGCCCGTCGCCACCACGCTGCTGACCGCCGCTCTGGCGATTGCCGGGGCGATCGCCTTCACCTTGCTGCCGGTTTCGCCTCTGCCGCGCGTGGACTTTCCCACCATCAGCGTCTCGGCCAGCCTGCCCGGAGCCAGCGCGCAGATCATGGCCGCCTCGGTCGCCACTCCGCTCGAGCGCCAGTTTAGCCACATCGCCGGCGTCACCGAGATGACTTCATCCAGTTCGCTCGGCAACACCTCGGTGACGCTGCAGTTCGACCTCAGCCGCAACATCGACGGCGCCGCCCGGGACGTGGAAGCCGCCATCAATGCCGCGCGCACCTACCTGCCCACGAATCTTCCCTCCAATCCGTCGTATCGCAAGGTCAACCCCTCCGATGCTCCGATCATGGTCATCAGCCTTACGTCGAAAAAGTACGACGTGACCAAGCTGTACGACCTGGCTTCGACCATCCTCGAACAGCGGCTTTCGCAGATTCAGGGGGTAGGCCAGGTGTCCGTCGGCGGCGGCGCCACGCCGGCGGTGCGCGTCGAGGCCGATCCCCGCAAGCTCGAAAGCTATGGACTGACGCTGAAGAGCATTCAGTCCGTGCTCAGCCTGCAGAATTCGCATGAGCCGCGCGGCCAGCTTTCAAACGGCATTGAAACCGCCGACATCATCACCAATGACCAGATTTCCAGCGCCGACCAGTACAAGCCTCTCGTCGTCGGCTATCACAACGGAGCGGCCGTCCGTCTGTCCGACGTTGCCGATGTCGTCGACTCCGCTCAGGACATCCGCACCGCCGGCTATATGGACGGCACCAGGGCCGTCTTCCTCATCATCTTCCGCCAGCCCGGCGCCAACATCATCAAGACCGTCGACACCATAAAGTCGCAACTGCCGTTTCTTGAAGCCGATCTCCCGCAGGGTATCGACACGACGGTCGTGCTCGATCGCACCACCACCATCCGCGCCTCCGTCTTGAATATCGAGGGAACATTGATCGGCTCGGTTCTTCTGGTGGTGCTGGTCGTGTTCCTCTTCCTTCGCAGCCCGCGCTCCACGCTCATTCCCGGCGTCGCCGTTCCCGTCTCTTTGATCGGAACCTTTGCCGCGATGTACCTGTTCGGCTACAGCATCGACAACCTTTCGCTGATGGCGCTCACCATCTCCACCGGCTTCGTGGTGGACGACGCCATCGTGGTGATGGAGAACATCACCCGCCACCTTGAAAACGGCATGGAACCCATGGCCGCCGCACTCAAGGGCGCCAGGGAGATTGGTTTTACCGTCTTCTCCATCAGCATGTCGCTGATTGCCGTTTTCATCCCCATTCTCATGATGGGAGGCATCGTTGGGCGGCTCTTTCGGGAGTTCGCGATCACGCTTTCCACGGCCATCGTGATCTCCATGGTCATCTCGCTCACCACCACGCCCATGATGTGCGCATACCTGTTGAGGGCGAGCCCGAAAAACCAAAAGCACAACATGCTTTACCGCGCCAGCGAACGGTTCTTCGAGGGCATGATTTCGATTTACCGGCATTCGCTCACCTGGGTGCTGGACAATCCGGCCCTGACGCTGATCGTGCTTGGGCTCACCGTCGCGCTGAACGTGGTGGTGATCTACAGAATTCCAAAGGGCTTTTTCCCGCTGCAGGACACCGGCTCGGTGGTGGGCGGCGTGCAGGGGCCGCAAGATGCTTCATTTCCGTTCATGAACTTCTCCATCAAGTCGCTGGTGGGGGTGATCAAGGCCGATCCGGCGGTGGACCATGTGATCGCTTTTACCGGAGGCAGGGGCGCGAGCAATAGCGGATTCATTTACATTGCGCTCAAGCCGCTCGGCGCCGAGCGCAAGGTCTCGGCCATGGGGGTGATCAACCGCCTCCGCCCCAAACTCAACCGCCTGCCGATCGCCTCGGCCTTTCTGCAGCCGGTGCAGGATCTGCGCATCGGCGGCCGCTCCAGCAGCGCCCTTTACCAATACACGCTTCAGAGCGACAGCAGCGACGAGCTTTTCCGCTGGGGCCCCACGCTGATGAGCAACATGAAAAAACTCCCCGGGATCGAGGACGTGAACACCGATCAGCAAAACGGCGGCTTGCAGGAGATGCTCACCTTCGACCGAGTGGCCGCCGCCCGCCTGGGCCAGACCGCGCAATCACTCGACCAATCGCTCTATAGCGCCTTCGGACAGTCGGAAGTCTCGGTCATCTATACCCAGCTCAACCAGTATTACGTGGTGATGGAAGTGGCGCCGCCTTATTGGCAGGACCCTTCCGGTCTGGACAACATCTACTTCAAACCCGTCTCTTCGAGTTCCAGCGGCGCAGGGCTCAATTCCATCTCGCCGCTGCTTGGCGTCATGCAGCCCAAAGTCGGCACCACCCCCTTGCAGGTCAATCACACCGGCATGTTTCCTTCCGTCACGGTCTCCTTCAATCTGCTCAGCGGGATGTCGTTGAGCGACGCGACCAAAGAGATAACCCAGATGGAATCCAAGCTCGGCATGCCCTCCACGATCCACGGCTTTTTTGCCGGCACCGCGCAGGCCTATCAGGATTCGCTGAACTCCGAGAAGTACCTGATCGTCACCGCCTTGCTGGCGGTTTACATCGTCCTCGGCATCCTCTATGAGAGCCTGGTCCATCCGCTCACCATCATTTCCACGCTGCCTTCGGCCAGCGTCGGCGCCATGCTGGCGCTCATGCTGTTCAACATCGATCTCAATGTCATTTCCATCATTGGCATCATTCTGCTCATCGGCATTGTCAAAAAGAACGCCATCCTGATGATCGACTTTGCGCTGCAGGCCGAGCGCCTGGAGGGCAAGAGCACGCGCGATGCGATCTTCGAGGCCTGCATCCTGCGTTTCCGGCCCATCATGATGACCACCATGGCGGCCATCTTCGGAGCGCTGCCGCTGGCCTTCGGAACCGGCACGGGTTCGGAGCTGCGCCAGCCGCTGGGCATTACGATTGTGGGCGGCTTGCTGCTCAGCCAGTTGCTCACCCTTTACACCACGCCGGTGGTTTACCTGACCATGGACCGGCTGCGGCTGCGCGCGCTGGGCAAGTCCCGCGACACATTCCGTCCGGAAACCACGGGAGCCGCATCCTGAAACGAGAGAGATGATGACCATGCTTGAGCGAAAACACCGGGTCTCGACCATAGCCGCCGCAGGCGCCCTCGGCTTGCTGGTGCTCGTCGGCGGCTGCCGCGTCGGGCCGCGCTACCATGCTCCCGCGCCGCCCGCCGTTGCCGCCTCCAACTACAAGGAATCCACCGTCAACTTCCACGACGCGGAAGGCTGGAAGGTGGCCAGCCCGCAGGATGCGATGATCCGCGGCAACTGGTGGGAGGTCTTTCACGAACCCGAGTTGAATGCGCTCGAAGAGCAGCTCAACATCAACAACCAGAACCTGAAAGAGTACTTCCAGAATTACATGGAGGCGCGCACGCTCATCAGCGAGGCCCGTGCGCAGTATTGGCCCACGGTCACCGCCAACCCGTCGTGGACCCGGTCAAAGACTTCGGCCAATCAGCAAAACTCCTCGCAGAACAATGCCGGAAAGACGTCCAGCCTCTGGGAGGCGCCGCTCGAGGCCTCATGGACGCCGGATTTCTGGGGCAAGATCCGCAACGAGGTGCACGGGGAAGAATATGCAGCCCAGGTCAGCGCCGCCGACCTTGAAGTTGAACGGCTTACCGAGCAGGCCAGCCTGGCCGAATACTTCTTCGAGCTTCGCGGCCAGGATCGGCTGCAACAAATTCTCAATCAGACCGTCGCAGCCGACCAGAAAGCACTGGACGCGGCCGAGGGCGCTTACGACGCCGGCACCGGCGATTCCCTCTCGGTGATCGAAGCCAGGGTCGCGCTCCAGTCCGCGCAGTCATCGGCCATCAACGTGGCCCTCTCGCGCGCCCAATACGAGCACGCGATGGCTGTGCTGCTGGGGAAAGTCGCCTCGGATTTCTCCATGCCCGTCAAGCCGATGATCTATGCGCCTCCCGCCATTCCTACCGGCGTGCCTTCGCAACTGGCCGAGCGCAGGCCCGACATTGCCGCCGCCGAGCGCACCCTGGCTGAGGCCAATGCCACCATCGGCATCGGCTACGGCGCATTTTTCCCGCAAGTGACCATCTCTGCCAGTGGCGGCTTCGAGAGTTCCACGCTGAAACACCTGTTCGACTGGCCCAGCCGTATCTGGTCCATCGGCCCATCCGCCTCGCAGACCATCTTCGATGGCGGCCTGTACCGCGCCGAGCTGCACCAGTACGAGGCGACCTACAATGCCGATTTGGCCACCTACCGTCAGACGGTGCTGACCGCCTTCCAGCAGGTGGAAGACTCCCTGGCGGCGACCCGCATTTACTCGCAGCAGATTCTGAAGCAGCAGGAAGCCGTGAGCTCGTCCCAGGAGTTTCTCGACCTGGAAACGCAGCGCTACAACACGGGCGTGGATCCGTATGTGGATGTCCTCACCGCCCAGACCACGCTGCTGAGCAACCAGGAGACGCTCAATACGCTGCAAGTGGAGGAGATGGTTTCCGCCGTTGAGCTGGTCCAGGCCCTGGGCGGAGGATGGAACCAGGCGCAGCTTCCTACCCCCGCTCAAGTAGGCAAGAAGGTGCCCAGCGCGGAGTACAAGCTACAGAAATAGTCCGGCATCGTTGCCAGAATCCAGAATTCTAACCCAAAAAATTCCCAGCCGTCGCGAACTTTGCGAGGGCTGGGAAGTTTTTGGTCAAAACAGCAATGAAGACGAGCCGGCTTTAGCGCATATCCCCTGAAGGTATAAAGTTTGGGTGCCCGACCCTCGCCGCGTTCTTGTTTTTGCGGCCAGGGTAGGACAAAAGATGCCCACTCCATAGCAAGAGGAGAAATGCTCTAACCGCGCTTCTTTCCGCCGGGACGTTTCCCCCCGGACGGGGTCCGGAGCGGCCAGCTCCCGAACCGCCGGGCTTGGCTTTCGAACCCGATTTGGAGAAGCCGCCCGGACGGGGCTTGGAGCGTGCGCCGGAAGCGGGTTTCCCTGGGCCGCCAAAGCTGGGCTTGGGCTTCCAGCCGGGACCGGCCTTTCTTTCTGCGCGCGAAGCGGAGCTGGGATACGGCTTGGCCTTGGTGGGGCGAAAGTCGGATGCGCCTTCGGTGCGCGGAGTGTAGGGTCTGGACGGGCGGGGCGTGAAAGAGCCTTCTCCCGCGTCGCGGCGGAAACTGCGCTGGGCCGGAGCGGAACCCGAACGGGGGCCGGATGAAGATGCTCCGCGCGAAGCGGGCCCTCTGGAAGCTGGCCCCCGCGAAGCTGCACCGTACGATCTCCCCGCCGCGGGCTTGCCCGGTTTCCCCGGCTTGCTGCTGGGCCGCGCGCCGCCTGGGCGGGGCTTTCCGCTGCTGGTGGTGAAGGGTCGCGCCAGGCCGCCTTCGCTGCGGTAGGGCTTGGCTGCGCTGGGCCGGGCCGAGGAGGTTGGGCGCTCAAAACTGGGCCGGCTGGGCCGGGGGCGGTCAGAGGAGGGCCGGGGAGTGCTCGGCCGTGCTGAACTGGGCCGCGCTGAACCGGAGCCGGTTGAACCGAAGCGGGGAGCGCCCGGCGCGGTCCTGCTCGTCCGCTCGGCCTGGATCTCCTCGATGTGCAGATTGGGCGGCCTCACCGGTCCAAGATCGTCGTCGAAGGCCGGAGCATCGCGGCGCGGCGCGGCGGGGCGCTTGAAGGCCGGCCGTTCCGTTCGATCGGCTCCCCCGATTTTTTCCAGCTCGGTTTGGCGGTGAAAGAGCGGCCCGCACCGGTTCTTCCCGTTCCTGCGGCGTCTTGCCGCATCGAGCCCGCGCGGGAGCGGTCGTACGCCGGACGTTCTGGCGTTGGCTGGCTTGGCACTGCCCGGCCTGGCGCGGTCCGTTCCGGTGCGGGTCTGCCTGCGCCGGGCCTGCCTGCTCCGGTCGAGCCTGCGCCGAATCGCGACGGCGGTCGTCCGGGGCGGTCGTCCTTCTTCCATGCCGGGCGGGTTCCGGGGCGCGCGACGGGCGCATCGGATGTGCGGCCGGCCGGACGCGCGGGGCGGAAGGGCTTGTCGTCACTCTTGGTAAACGAACCTGTGCCGCGGCTGGGACGCTCTGCGCCAAAGGATTTGCCGGGGCGGGAGTCGCCAAAGCGGGCGGGACCAGTGCGGGCGGGGCTCGTGCGCGCCGGTCCGGAACGCGCCGGTCCGGAGCGGGCTGCCCCCGTGCGTGCAGGTCCGGTGGGGCGCGTCTGCGCGGGACCGGGTTCGGGTCCAGCCTCCATCGGCATGACCGGGGCGCGGCGCGGGCTCGCCTTGGGCGGCAGCGTGGGCAACTGGGCGTCGAGAGCGTTGCGGCGGCGGATTTCCTTCGCCTTGGGGGTGCGCAGTTTGCCTTCGGCGGCCTTGCGCAGCAGTTCCAGCTCTTCCGGCTCCAGTTCGCGCAGATTGCCCGGTTCCTGGTCGAGCACCAGCGGGCCGTAGCCGACGCGGCGGATCTTTTCGACAAAATGGCCGACTTCCTCGAACATTTTGCGCAGTTCGCGGTTGCGGCCTTCGATCAGAACCACTTCGTACCAGGGATTATCGCCCTGGCGAACCTGGCGAATGCGGGCCGGCGAGGTGCGCACCTTGGTCGAGCCGGGCTTGCCGCGCTCGATGGCGACGCCGCCGCGCAGAATGTCGAGTTCGGCCTCCGTTGGCTGGCCGGCAACCTTGACCAGGTAGGTCTTTTCCACGCCCGAGGCGGCCTTGGTCAGCCGGTTGGCCAGTTCGCCGTCGTTGGTGACCACGAGCAGCCCTTCGCTCATGTAATCGAGGCGGCCGACGGGGTAAAGGCGCTCCTTCATCTTGTCGAAGAACTGCATCACCGTGGGCCGGCCCTCGGGGTCCTTGACCGTGGTGACAAAGCCTTTGGGCTTGTTGAGGACAAAGTAGCGCAGCCGCTCGGCGCCCTGCAGCAGCTTGCCGTCCACGCGGATGTGGTCGCGGCCGGCGTCGGCCTTGGTGCCCAGTTCGGTGACCACCTTGCCGTTGACCTGCACGCGGCCCTGCTCGATCATCTCCTCGGCGCTGCGGCGGCTGGCGACGCCGGCAGCGGCAAGAATCTTCTGCAGCCGCTCGAGCTTGGCCGGGGGGCGAGGCTTGGCGTGAGACTCCGAGCTTTCATCGGACTCTGACTCGGAGTCTGTCTCTGCATCGGACCCAGAGCCTTCGCCGGAGTCTGTTTCAGAAGCAGCCTCAGCCTGCGCCTCACCCTGACCTTCGCCCTCGCCCTCGGTCTCATTCAGGCCATCTTCGGCTTCGAGTTCGCTGGCCACCGCGGTTTCGATCTCCGCCGCAACTTCGGCTTCGATTTCGGCCTCGACTGCCGCTTCCACCTCGGTTTCGAGCGCTGTTTCTAGCTCCGGCGAGCCGGGTTCGGATTGGAGGTTGGGGTTTTCATCGGTTTCATTCGCCATGGGGCACTGTCTCGGTTTCTGCCTGCTCTAAGGGGGAAGGCGCAGCAGGCGCGGCCTTTTCGGGGGTGGGGTCGGCGGTGATTGCCGGCGAACCGGCGGCCGACTCTTCGCTTGCGGCCATCGCGGCCTGGGGCGTCTCGTCCGGGGGCAGGTCTTCGGACGGGGAGTCTTCCAGCTCTTCGCTGGCCGATTCGTCGAATTCGGGCCCCAGGGCGGGGTTCGGCTTCTGCCCGGCCTCTTCTTCGGCGGTGGACTCGGCTTCCTCCAGCGAGAGGACGGCCATCTTCTCGAACTCCTCCATCGAGGGCAGCTCGGAGAGGTCTTTCAGACCGAAGCGGAGTAGAAACTCGCGCGTGGTCTTGTAAAGAATGGGCCGGCCGACAACCTGTTTGCGGCCGGCGGTGGAGATCAGCTTGCGGGCCAGCAGCGAACCGAAGACGCCCGACGAGTCCACGCCTCGAATTTCGTTCACTTCCGGGGCGGTGACCGGCTGCTTGTAGGCGATGACGGCCAGGGTTTCCAAAGCCGGAAGCGAGAGCTTGAGCACCGGCTTCAGGCTCTTCACAAAAAGCCGGACAGCGTCGTGGCACTCGGGCTTGGTGGCCATGCGGTAGCCGCCGGCGATCTCGCGAATCTCCACGCCGCGGTCGTCGGAGGCGCAGGAGGCGATGAGTTCGTCGAGAATCTGGCGGAGAATGGCGCGGACTTCGCGATCGCGCTGCCGGGCCTCGCGGCGGGCTTCGAGCTCGGCGATGGCCGCGGCGTCTTCGGCCGTTTTGGACGCATCCTCTGCCGCCTCGGGCGTGTCTTCAGGCGTTGCGGCGCCGGAAGGAGCGGCGGTTGTCGGGCTGGCCTTGGAATTTGCCTCTTGCTCAGGCTCGGGACTTGTCTCCGGCCGGGGGTCTGGAATTGTTTCCGGATTCCTCTCCGGAAGAGCATCTTCGTCTGGCTTAGCGCTGAAATCAGCGTCGGAATCGACGATAAAGCTCGATTCGGATCTGGAATCGACCTTGAAACTGACCCTCAGGTTGGCGTTCGAATCAGCGCTCAAATTGGCGTCGGAACCAGGACCAGCCTCGAAGACAGCTTCCGGGTTTACCTCCGCAATCGGATCCGCCGCACAGACCTGCTCGGCGTCGAGGGCTTGTTCCGGGGCGGCGACGCGGACCGGCCCGGACGGATCGGTATCCGACTCAGCCAGCTCCAACTCCAGGAAAATGGCCTCTTCGCCTGCCGGCGGCAGGGATTGGGCAGCCTCCGAAGCGGCCTCGGCTGCCTGCTTGTCAAGCGCAGCTTCCTGTTGCGCCTTCCACTCAAAGGCGTCGGCGGCAAAAAGGGCGGCGAGCTGGGCCAGGGTGACCGGCTCCTCCGCGGCGTAGATGACAGCTTCCAGCTTGGCTTTCAGGCTCATTCTGCAATAGGTACCTCCAGTATCGTACCGGAAGTTGACGCCGGATGCGCGCCCATTGAGGCTCTTCGCGGTTCAGCAGAGGGAGGCAGGCGGGAAAAAGCCGCTGGGAGAGCAAAATGCGGGATTCTTCAGCCACGATCCGCAAACAAGAATCGCGGCTGAAGATCCCGGCGGAAAAGGGCCTCAAGGCGTGTCAAACCGCTGAAGCCCCTGGAGGAACACTTTTTAATGCGTTACCTGGCGGAAAAGCCAGAAAAGCGAACCGGAAAGCAGCGCCGCGACCGGCAGCGTGAAGACCCAGGCGGCGGCAATGTTGCGAATGGTTGCCATCTGCAGACCGCTTTTGTTGGCGGCCATGGTGCCGGCCACGCCTGAGCTGAGCACGTGGGTGGTTGAAACCGGAAGGCCGAAGTTGTCCGCGGCGGAGATGGTGGCCATGGCGACCAGTTCGGCGCAGGCGCCCTGCGCGTAGGTCAGATGCTCCTTGCCGATCTTTTCGCCCACCGTCACCACGATCCGCTTCCAGCCCACCATGGTGCCCAATGCCCAGAGCCAGGGCGACGGCCACCTTGACCCACGAGGGGATGAACTTGGTGGCCTTGTCCACCTGCCTCTTGTAGTTGGCCAGCACGGTGTTCTCGGCCGGCGTGAAGGCTGGATCGTGGTTCTTCTGCATCAGCCGGATGGCTTCGCTGGCCACGTACATATCGTTGCGCACGTTGGTCTGGTCCTTGGCCGGAACGGCCTTGAACTCCTTGTAGAGCGCCACTTCGTGGTTCAGATCCTCGACCAGTTCGCGCAGCGCCAGAACCGTGTCCGGCTGCAGTTGCTTGGTGCGGATGTAGTCGGTCACCTCGGCGCGCGCGTCGGAACCCAGAATGCCCCTGGGATTGACGTGCTGGTCGAGAATCTTGCCCGCCTGCTCGGAGGCGGCGATAAAGTCCTGTGCGTCGCTCGCGGTCACGGCGTGGTTCAGCGCGTAGGCCGTGGGAACGGTGCCGATGAGGATGAGCATGATCAGGCCCATGCCCTTCTGGCCGTCATTGGAGCCGTGGGAGAAGCTGACGCCGGTGCAGGTGAGAATCAGCAGTAGCCGAATGGGCCACGGCGGAGGAGTGTTGTCCTTGGGCGCCTCGTAAAGCGCCGGATACTTGATCAGCCACTTCGAAAGCAGAAACAGCAGAGCTGCGCCGCCAAAGCCAACCAGAGGCGAAACCAGCAGCACCTCGAAGACCTTGGTGGCCTGGGTCCAGTCCACGCCGGAGGTGCCGCTGTGCACATTCATCAGTTGGTTGGCCACGCCCACGCCGATGATGGAGCCGACCATGGTGTGCGAACTGGATGCCGGCAGCCCGAACCACCAGGTGCTGAGGTTCCACACAATGGCGGCGATGAGCAGCGCGAAGACCATGGCGAAACCGGCTCCCGAGCTGACCTGCAAAATCAACTCGACCGGCAGCAGGGTGATGATGGCGAACGCCACCGTTCCGGAGGAGGCCAGCACCCCGGCCAGGTTCCACAGCCCCGACCAGACCACGGCGATGTTCGGGCTCGAGCGAATGGGTGTAGATGACCGTGGCCACGGCGTTGGCCGTGTCGTGAAAGCCGTTGACGAACTCGAAGCCAAGGGCGATGAGAAGCGCCACGCCAAGCAGGATGTAAGGTCCGGCGTTGACGATCGTGATGTTGCCCAGATCCTGGGCAATGTGGACGCCGATGTAGCCCAGCCCGCCCACCAGAGCCGCCGCAACGATGGCGCCGCTGATCCAGGTAGAGGTTTTCTTCATCTTTTGGTCAAGAAGCGACGCCCCGGCGGGCAGAGCTCCTGCAGTCGTTGCCAGATCGGCCATCGAAAATCTCCAAGGGTTGGGATCGATTTCAAATCCAGTCGTGCCAGGGAAGCAACGGTCTGATGAAATGGAAAATAGAGGATGCAGATGAAAGACAAGTAAATTGCCGCAAATAAAATAGGTGAATTCAGAGGAAAAATGGCTGAACGGAGGCCGGGATTCCACCGCAGGCGCAGGTCGTCAGCCGCATCAACAATCTCTTGCGAGCGAATAGCGAGCCGTTGGCCCCACCGCTGCTGGCCGCCGGGAACTGGCCCCGCCGCAGGGGTTCTGCGAAAATAGGAACAGATGCTATCCCTCATTGATGCCGGCAAGCGGTTCGGACCACGCGTTCTGTTTCTGGAGGCCAACTGGCTGATCCGCGCGCGGGAAAAGACTGCCCTGGTGGGCGCCAACGGCACCGGGAAAACCACGCTGATGAGGGTGCTGGCCGGGCTCGAAACGCTGGACTACGGCAGCCTGCAACTGACTCGCGGCATGAGCATCGGCTACCTGCCGCAGGAGGGGCTGCGGCTCACCGGCCGGACGGTCTTCGAGGAGTGCCTGAGCGTCTTTGACGAGTTGCGCGAGATGGTCCGGGAGGTTGAGCGGCTGGGCGGCCAACTGGCCGAACTGGACCACGAAGGCCCGGAGTACGAGGCCGCGGCCGAGCGCTACTCGACGCTCCAGGAGCGTTTTCATGCGCTCGACGGCTACGCGCTCGACGCGCAGGTGGGCAGCGTGTTGACCGGACTGGGCTTCACTAAGCAAGACTGGACGCGTCAGACCGATGAATTCTCGGGCGGCTGGCAGATGTCCATCGCCCTGGCCAAGCTGCTGCTGGCCAAGCCGAATCTTCTGCTGCTCGACGAGCCCACCAACCACTTAGACCTTGAAACCCGCAACTGGCTCGAAGAGTATCTCCGAACTTATCCCTTCGGTTACATTCTCTGTTCCCATGACCGCTATTTTCTCGATGTTACGATCGACCGCACCGTGGAGATATGGAACAAGCGGCTGAGTATCTATCAGGGCAATTACACCAAGTATCTCAGCCAGAAGGATGAGCGGCGGACCCAGATGGAGTCGGCTTACCGCAACCAGCGCATCCAGATCGAGCATCTGGAAGCCTTCATAGGCCGCTTTCGCGCCCAGGCCACGAAGGCCAAGCAGGTGCAAAGCCGGATCAAGGAGCTCGAAAAGATCGAGCGCATCGAGGTTCCCGAAGAGGAGCCGGTCATTCATTTCAAATTTCCCCAGCCGCCGCTCTCCGGGCGCATGGTGGCCGAGGCCGAGGAGTTATCGAAGAGTTATGGAGAAAAGCAGGTCTTCGGGGGAGTGCGATTCGGCATCGAGCGCGGCGACCGCGTGGCGCTGGTGGGGGTCAACGGCGCGGGCAAGTCCACGCTCATCAAGCTTTTGTCGGGAGCCGAACTTCCCACCTCCGGGCAGATCAAGCTGGGCCACAACGTGGTGAGCGAATACTTCGCCCAGGATCAGTACAAGGTGCTGGACCCGGATGCGCGCATGTTGGACGACATCAGCCGCGCGGCCATCAAGGTTCCGGAGAGCGAACTGCGCTCTCTGCTGGGCTGCTTTCTGTTTCGCGGAGACGATGTTTTCAAGCCGCTGGGCGTGCTGTCGGGCGGCGAGCGCAACCGCTATGCGCTGGCGCGGATTCTGGTTTCGCCGTCGAATTTTCTTCTGCTGGACGAGCCCACCAACCACCTGGACATGCGCGCCAAAGACGTGCTGCTCAATGCCTTGGCGGCCTTCAGCGGCACGGTGGTCTTTGTCTCTCACGATCGCGACTTCATCGACCGGCTGGCCACCCGCGTGCTGGAGGTCGAGGGCGGCACGGTCACCAGCCACGAAGGCAACTACGAGGACTATCTGCGTCGCAGGGCGCTTGCAGCCGGTGGCCCTTCTGACGCAGCTTCGACGCGGGAAAAACCGCCGGAGATGGCCGCCCCCGCCGGCAATGGGAATGGGGCTGGGGAAGATACCGACTCCGAAGCCAAAGACCGTCCGCGCCGCCTGAATCCCATCAAGCAGAAACAGATGGAAGAGCGCTGCATTTTCCTCGAAGAAGAGATCCCGCGCATCGAGGCGGCTATCGCCCACACCGAGCAGCAGCTCGGCGTCTACGTCTCCGCCGATGAGACGCAGCGGCTGACCGCGCTGGCCGAGGAGTTGCGCGCGCAGCTAGCCGCCCTCACCGCCGAGTGGGAAGAGCTGATGGTGCAACTGGACGGGCAGGGCGCATGGTCCTGATGCGGCCCCTGAATCAAGAGAAGATGAATATTCAGCTAGCCCTGGTGTGGCGTCTTCGGGAACAATCGGACCCCGTTCTCGAACAGGGCACGACTTCAGTCGTGCCGCAACGCCCTGATCTTTTGATGGGCCGGGCTTCAGCCCCTGAAGCGAAGGATCTTGCTGGAACAAATGACCGCGGGGGCTAAAGCCCGACGTCATTCCGGGAGCTGCATTCGGCACGACTGAAGTCGTGCCCTGTTACAAGGCAGGCTGCTTGATGAGCGATCTGAGTGGATGCTGGAGCTGACTGGATATTCATCCAAGAGAAATGGTCCGGAAAAAGCCATGAAGATTCCCGCTTTTTTCGCATTTCTTCTATGAAAAACCCGCGAAAAATGCGGCCGGCGGAGCCTCTTGCGCTCCCGGCCGCGCACGGCCAGGAGGATTTCTGATTCGCCCGCGCTTGCCATCGGCCGCATTCCCGTACTATGCTCATTTCATGTCTCGATGTCGCTAACACCGCCCTGGTGCACAGCCGCGAGATAGACGCGCGCCCAAAGGCGCACAGCCTTTCCCGCCCGGCTCGTTTGGACATTTCCCTGAAAAACACAACCGTCCGGGACTTATGACCCGGAAAAGGAGATCATCATGGCGCACATTGCCGCGAATGTTACGGAACTCATTGGCCGGACCCCGCTGGTGCGGCTGAACCGCGTGGCGGCTGGCCTGCCCGCAACCGTTCTGGTCAAGCTGGAGAGCCAGAACCCGCTCTCGAGCGTGAAGGACCGCATTGGCCTGGCGCAATGATCGAGGCCGCCGAAAAGGCCGGCAAGATCACGCCCGGCAAGACGGTGCTGATCGAGCCCACCAGCGGCAACACGGGCATCGCGCTGGCCTTTGTCGCCGCGGTCAAGGGCTACCGGCTGATCCTCACCATGCCGGAGACGATGAGCCTGGAGCGGCGGGTGCTGCTGCTGGCCTTTGGCGCGGAGATCGTGCTGACTCCCGGTCCCAACGGCATGAAGGGCGCCATCGCCAAGGCCAAGGAGATTCTGGCCAAGACCCCCGACGGCTACATTTTGCAGCAGTTCGACAACCCCGCCAACCCGGCCATCCACTACGCCACCACCGGCCCGGAGATCTGGAACGATACGGACGGCAAGGCGGACATTCTCATCTCCGGAGTTGGAACGGGCGGCACCCTCACCGGCACGGCCCGGTACATCAAGGAGCGCAAGCCGGAGTTCAAGGCCATCGCCGTTGAGCCCACCGACAGCCCGGTGCTCTCCGGCGGCAAGCCCGGTCCGCACAAGATTCAGGGCATCGGCGCGGGCTTTGTGCCCAGCGTGCTGGACACCAAGCTCATCGACGAAATCATCCAGGTGACCAACGAGGAGTCCATCGAGATGGCCCGCAGGCTGCCGCTCGAAGAGGGCCTGTTTGTGGGCATCAGCTCGGGAGCGGCGGTGGCCGCGGCTTTGAAGGTGGCCGCGCGAGCCGGAGAACGCCGGCAAGGTGATCGTCGCCATTCTGCCCAGCTTCGGCGAGCGCTATCTGTCGAGCGTGCTTTTCGAGTCGCTGCGCCAGCAGGCTCTGGCCCTGGTTACGCAGCAGGTCAGTCTGTAAGCAATCCTTGCTGCCTTGAAGGTGCGCGGCCGAAACCGTGCCCTTCAGCGCAGCGGGCAAACTTGAGTTCAGGAGATTCAGCTCGCCGCCATGCACCTGATTGCCCACATTCGCGAAGACATCGACTCCGTGCTGGAGCGCGACCCGGCCGCGCGTTCGCGGATCGAGGTGATGCTCTGCTATCCGGGACTGTGGGCGGTTTGGATTCACCGCATCTCCCACGCTCTATGGGGCGCGCGGCTGCGCCTTGCCGGCGCGTCTGCTCTCGCAGGTGGGCCGCTTCTTTACCGGCGTGGATATTCACCCCGGCGCGCTGCTGGGCCGGCGGCTGTTCATCGACCACGCAACCGGGGTGGTGATCGGCGAAACCGCCATCGTGGGCAGCGACGTGACCATCTACCAGGGCGTGACCCTGGGCGGCACCGGCAAGGGCCACGGCAAACGCCATCCAACCCTCTGCGACAGCGTCTTCGTCGGCAACAACGCCAACGTGCTGGGCAACATTACCGATCGGCGAAAACTCGCGCGTGGGCGCGGGTTCGGTGGTGCTCTCCGACGTGCCGCCCAACTCGACCGTGGTGGGCGTTCCGGCGCACATCGTCTATCGCAACGGCGAGAGAGTGCTGATTACCGATCCGCACGACGTGAAAGACCCGCTCTCCGACGCGCTGATCGCTCTGTCGGGCCGCGTGGAGGAACTGGAAAGACAACTGGGCGGTCTTGCCCAGCCCGCCGAACCGTTCACCGCCGAGGAAGCCGAACGCGCCGCCTACCGCGAAGAGTTGGACAAACTGCGGCAGTTCGTCTCGATGGGCGCGGGAATCTGAAGAGCGAAAATCCGCGCAAAAGCAAATTTCGCCTGGAAGCTAGTGCATTTCTTCTGAAGGTATAAAGTCTGGGTGCCCCACCCTCGCCAGGTTCTTGCTTTTGTGGCCAGGGTGGGATACAAGAAATCCACTCGATCGTAGATAGGAGAAATGCTCTAGGCCAGGGCGCGATGGCGCTGGGGAATGTGCTCCTCGACGGTGGCCAGGTAGCGGTCAACGGCTGCTGCTGCCTTGCGGCCCTCACTGATGGCCCAGACCACCAGCGACTGGCCGCGGCGCATATCGCCTGCGGCGAAGATGTTCTCGACCGAGGTCTGGTAGTCGGCGTTGGCGGCCACGTTGCCGCGATTGTCGAGCGCGATGCCGAACTGCTCGATCATGCCGGAGCGCACGGGCCCGAGGAAGCCCATGGCCAGCAGAACCAGATCGACGTCGAGCGTGAATTCGGAGCCGGCAATGGGCTCGAACTTGGGCGGAGGACCGACGCGGACGGCATGCAACTGCTGGACGCGGCCCTGCTCGTCGCCGGTGAACTTGATGCTGTTGATGCTCCAGTCGCGGATGCCGCCCTCTTCGTGCGAGGTTTCGGTGCGCAACTGAAGAGGCCACAAAGGCCAGGGCGTGGAAGCGGCGCGCTCGGCCGGCGGCTTGGGCATGATCTCGAACTGGTGAACGCTGAGGGCGTGCTGGCGGAGGCTGGTGCCCAGGCAGTCGGCGCCGGTGTCGCCGCCGCCGATGATGACCACGCGCTTGCCGGTGGCCAGAATGTCGAGCGAGGGGTCGAGCTGATCGCCTTCGCAGCGGCGGTTCTGCTGGGGCAGAAACTCCATGGCGAAGTGGATGCCCTTGAGCTCGCGGCCGGGAATCTTCAGGTCGCGCGGCTGCTCGGAGCCGCCGCACAGCAGAATGGCGTCGTAGTGCTCGGTGAGCGCTTCGACGGGTACATTGCCGCCCACATGCGCGCTGGTCAGGAAGGTGACTCCCTCGGCGCGCATCTGCTGGATGCGGCGGTCGAGGACGTGCTTTTCGAGCTTGAAATTGGGAATTCCGTAGCGCATCAGGCCGCCGATGCGGTCGTTTTTCTCGTAAACCGTCACGGAATGTCCGGCGCGGCGCAATTGCTGCGCGGCGGCTAAACCGGACGGCCCGCTGCCGACGACGGCCACGCGCTTGCCGGTGTTCTGCTCGGGCGGTTCGGGATGAATCCAGCCCTCGTCCCAGGCGCGCTCGACGACCGAGCGCTCGATGAGCTTGATGGAGACGGCGGGCTGGCTGATGGCCAGCACACAGGCGGCCTCGCAAGGCGCGGGGCAGATGCGGCCGGTGAACTCGGGAAAGTTGTTCGTCGCATGAAGGCGGCGAATCGCGGCCTCCCAGCGGCCGTTGTAGACCAGGTCGTTCCAGTCGGGGATGAGGTTGTTGACCGGGCAGCCGGTGTGGCAGAAGGGCACGCCGCAATCCATGCAGCGGGCGCCCTGTTCGCGCTGCTTTTCCTCGGGAAACGGCTGGTAGATTTCAAACCAGTCCTCAAGCCGTTCCTTGACCTCGCGGCGGGCGGGCTGCTCGCGCTCGATCTCCAGAAATCCTGTCACCTTACCCATGCTGCACCTCTGCCGTGGCCGCCACCAGAGGCGACGAAGTTGTGGGTGGAGTGTACGCCGCGCCGGCGTCCGCTTCCGGGCGGGTAATGCCGAGCACGCGCTTGTATTCGTGCGGGAAAACCTTGATGAAGCGCGGCTGCGCCTCGGCCCAGTGCTCCAGAATCCATGCGGCGCGCGGGCTTCCGGTCAGGTCGCGGTGGCGTTCGAGCAGGCCGCGCACCTCGGCAACGTCTGCGTCGGTTTCGAGAGGCTCCAGATCGACGCTGGACTGGTTGCAGCGGCGCGTGGTGAAGTCTCCCTGGTCGTCGTAGACAAAGGCGCGCCCGCCGCTCATGCCGGCGGCGAAGTTGCGCCCGGTCAGGCCGAGCACCACGACCGTGCCGTTGGTCATGTACTCGCAGCCGTGGTCGCCCACGCCTTCGACCACCGCGATTGCACCGGAGTTACGGACCGCGAAGCGCTCGCCGGCGATGCCGTTGAGGAAGGCCTCGCCAGAGGTGGCGCCATAAAGCACCACGTTGCCAACCAGGATGCTTTCTTCGGGCAGGAAGCTGGAGGTCTTGGGCGGATAGACGATGATCCGTCCGCCGGAGAGCCCCTTGCCCAGATAATCGTTCGATTCGCCTTCGAGTTCGAGCGTCACGCCGTTGGGGACGAAGGCCGCGAAGCTCTGGCCGGCCGATCCGTTGAACTTGAAGTGAATGGTTTCATCCGGCAATCCGGCCGATCCGTAGCGGCGGGCGATTTCGCCGCCCAGCATGGCGCCCACGGTGCGATTCACGTTGCGGATGGCGAAGCTGGCGGTGACCGGTGTCCCGGCTTCGAGAGCCGGAGCGGCCTTTTCGATGAGCGCGTGATCGAGCGCGCGCATCGAGGCCGTGATCCTGGGCCTGCATCTTGCGGCGCGCGACGCGTGAAGGCAGCGTGGGCACGTAGAGGATCGACGAGAGGTCGATGCCCTTGGCCTTCCAGTGCTCCTGGGCGATGGCGGCATCGATCTTGTCCACGCGGCCCACCATCTCATCAAAGGTGCGGAAGCCCAGCTTGGCCATGTGCTGGCGAACCTGCTCGGCGATGAAGAAGAAGAAATTGACCACGTGTTCGGGCTGGCCCTTGAAGCGCGCGCGCAGTACCGGATCTTGCGTCGCGATGCCCACCGAGCAGGTGTTCAGATGGCACTTGCGCATCATGATGCAGCCCATGGCGATCAGCGGCGTGGTGGCGAAGCCGAACTCCTCTGCGCCCAGGAGCGCGGCGATCACCACGTCGCGGCCCGTTTGGAGTTTGCCGTCCGTCTGCACTTTGATGCGGCCGCGCAGATCGTTCAGCAGCAGCACTTGCTGCGCCTCGGCCAGGCCCAGCTCCCACGGCAGCCCGGCGTGCTTGATGGAGCTCAGCGGCGATGCGCCGGTGCCGCCGGTGTCGCCGGAGATGAGCACCACATCGGCATGAGCCTTGGCGACGCCCGCGGCCACCGTGCCCACGCCGGCTTCGGAGACCAGCTTGACGGCGATGCGCGCCTGGGGATTGACATTCTTCAGGTCGTAGATCAGTTGCGCCAGGTCTTCGATGGAGTAGATGTCGTGGTGCGGCGGCGGCGAGATCAGGCCCACGCCGGGAATCGAGTGGCGCGTCCGGGCGATGACCTCATCCACCTTGTGTCCGGGCAACTGGCCGCCCTCGCCGGGCTTTGCGCCCTGCGCCATCTTGATCTGCAACTCGTCGGCGTTGACCAGATAATTCGTGGTCACGCCGAAGCGGCCGCTGGCTACCTGTTTGACGGCCGAGCGGCGCGAGTCGCCATTGGCGTCGGGCGTGAAGCGCTCTTCTTCCTCGCCGCCCTCGCCGGTGTTGGACATTCCGCCCAGCCGGTTCATGGCGATGGCCAGCGTCTCGTGCGCTTCCTTGCTGATGGACCCGAAGCTCATGGCGCCGGTCGTGAAGCGCTTGACGATCTCCTTGGCGGGCTCAACTTCGTCGAGCGGCAGAGGCTTGGCTCGCGTACTTCGAGCTGAAGCAGTCCGCGCAGGGTGCACAGATGGCGGTTCTGGTCGTCCAGCAGGTCGGTGTACTCCTGGAAGGTGGACGGATTGTTCGCGCGCACGGCGTGCTGCAGCTTGCTGATGGTGGCCGGATTCAGCAGGTGATATTCGCCGCCCTCGCGGTACTGGTAGCTGCCGCCGACGATCAGTTCGGTCTCCGAGTCGGTCAGCGGCTGGAAGGCGTACTGCGTGCTTGAGCAGCGCCTCGTGCGCCAGCACCTCGAGGCCCACGCCTTCGATGCGCGACGCGGTTCCGGAGAAGTAGGCGTCGATCACGGACCGATTGAGCCCCACGGCCTCGAAGACCTGGGCTCCGCGATAGCTTTGCAGCGTGCTGATGCCCATCTTCGAGAAGGTCTTCAGCAGTCCTTTGTTGATGGCCTTGATGAAGTTCTTTTCCGCGTGGCTGGCGGTCACGTTATGGGGCAGCAGGCCGCGGCGCTTCAGGTCGTGCAGAGTCTCGATGGCCAGATATGGATTGATCGCGCTGGCGCCGTAGCCGATCAGCAGGGCAAAGTGCATCACCTCGCGCGGTTCGCCGCTCTCGATGATCAGCGCCACCTGGGTGCGGGTCTTGTCGCGCACCAGGCGATTATGCACCGCGGCCATGGCCAGCAGGCTGGGAATCGGCGCATAGGTGGGATCAACGCCGCGGTCGGAGAGAATCAGCAGCGTGTAGCCGGAGTTGACGGCGTGCGCGGCGCGGGCGCTCAGGTCGTCGAGCGCGTGCTTCAGAGCCAGCATCGCCATCGGCTGCGCGAAACAGCGTCGGCAGCGTGGTGGCCAGTAAATCTCCAGAAGAGACGCGGCGCAGCTTTTCGAGGTCGCGATTGGTCAGGATCGGATGCGGCAACTTGAGCGTGTGGCAGTTGTCCGGCGCTTCGTCCAGGATGTTGCGCTCGGTGCCGATATAGCTGATCAGCGACATCACCATCTCTTCGCGGATGGGATCGATGGGCGGATTGGTGACCTGCGCAAAGAGCTGCTTGAAGTAGTTGAACAGCGGCTGCGGGCGGTCGGAGAGGCAGGCCAGCGGCACATCGATTCCCATGGAGCCGAGCGGCTCCCCTCCCGTGGCGCCCATCGGCGCGAGCAGAATTCTCAGGTCTTCTTCGCTGTAGCCGTAAGCCCGCTGGCGGCGCAGCAGGGTCTCCGGGTTGGAGGCGATTACGCGCGAAGGCTCCGGCAACTGATCGAGCGTGACCTGCTGCTCCTCAAGCCACTTCGCGTAGGGCTGTCGTCCGGCCAACTGCTGCTTGATCTCGGCGTCGGAGACGATGCGCTTCTCAACGGTATCCACCAGGAACATGCGTCCCGGCTGCAGGCGGCCCTTCTTGCGAATGTCCTTGGCTGGCACGTCGAGCACGCCGGCCTCAGAGGCCAGCACCACCAGATCGTCCTTGGTGACGATGTAGCGGCCGGGGCGCAGTCCGTTGCGGTCGAGCGTCGCGCCGATCACGCGGCCGTCGGTGAAGGCGATGGCCGCCGGCCCGTCCCAGGGCTCCATCAGCGAGGCGTGGTACTCGTAAAAGGCGCGCTTGTCCTCGTCCATGTCGGGATTGCCGGACCAGGCCTCGGGAATCAGCATGGCCATGACGTGAGGCAGCGAGCGGCCCGACTGGTAAAGAAATTCGACCGCGTTGTCCAGCGAGGCCGAGTCGCTGCCGCCGGGCATGATCACCGGGTAGAGGTCGTCGATCTTGCCGTCGTAGAGCGGGCTCTCCAGCACCGACTGGCGCGCGTTCATCCAGCTCACGTTGCCGCGGATGGTGTTGATCTCGCCGTTGTGCGCCACGTAGCGGTAGGGGTGGGCCAGCTTCCAACTGGGAAACGTGTTGGTGGAAAAACGCTGGTGCACCAGGCACAGGGCGCTCGTGACCAGCGGATCGGCCAGCTCGAAGTAAAACTTTTCAATCTGCGGAGCCAGCATCAGGCCCTTGTAAACGATGGTGCGGCAGGAGAGCGAAGGAATGAAGAAAAATTCCTCCTGGCCCTCGATCTCCGAGGCGGCCATCTCGTTTTCCGTGCGGCGGCGAACGCGGTAAAGCAGCCGCTCGAAGGCGTCTTCGTCCATGTCCTTCGGGGCCGTCCCAGAAACAACTGCTCGATATAGGGCTGCGAGGCGCGCGCTTCGCGGCCGATGGCGATGCCGTTGACCGGCGTATCGCGCCAGCCGATCACCGTCAGCCCCTCTTCCTGGGCGATGCGCTCGAAGACGCCCTCGCACTGCAGGCGGCTGTGCTTGTCCACGGGCAGAAAGCACATGGCCACGCCATAGGCGCCCGGCTCAGGCAGTTGCATCCCCAGCTCGCCGCATTCGCGCGCGAAAAAGACGTGGGGAATCTGAATCAGAATGCCCGCGCCGTCGCCCGTCTCCGGATCGCAACCCGCCGCGCCGCGATGGGTGAGGTTGATGAGCACCTCAAGGCCCTTGCGGATAATGTCGTGGCTTTTTTCTCCGCGAATGCTGGCGACCAGGCCCATTCCGCAGGCGTCGTGCTCATTGCGTGAGTGATAAAGCCCTTGCGGCTGTGGAGTGCGAAGACGATATCCGATGGATGCATGGCAACCTTCTCGATGAAAATTTTCCGTGCAGAGTGCGATTGATGGCTCGAAAGACACAAATGCCAGGCGATTCCAGTCGGAGGAAATCGCCTTGTCCTTCATGAAATGGCCTATCGGAGCAGGCCGGGCAGCGCCTGGGACTGTGCTGAAGTTATTAGTATATCGAAAATTTCACATTCCGGCGGAACTTCCTTGCGGCGGCGGCGACCGGCGGCGTGGCCGCAAGCGCCTTCGAACGGCTCTTTGGAGGGTGCGCGCTTAGTTGGAGGGTACGGGCTTTAGCCCGTACTGAAAGGCTGCAAAACAACGCGGGCTTCAGCTCCTGAGGAAATTTCTTCCGGGCGCTCCATCCTCGTTGTCTTTCTGATTTTGCGCCTTGGGGGGAAGAGCAAGCCTCACTCCGGCGGGGTGGGCGAATCGCTGTACTCAAGACGCATCGAGGCCCGCATCGGAACTTCCTTCCCGTGCACGTAGCCGGGCTGGTATCTGGATTTGAGCAGCGACTGAACGGCGGGCTCTTCCAACTCCGGACGTTCGCAGTGCGTCACCTGCGGATCGGAAGCTCTGCCCTTCGTGTCGATGGTGAGCATGACATCGCAGGCTTCATTTCCTTCATGAGCAAATGCCGCGCGCCCGTAACCCTCGTCGAAGAATTTGATGACTCGCGGCCCCGTTACTCTTCTGGTGAATGGGTAGACTCCATCGGAATCCGGCACGGAGGCGCCGCCTCGCAGCGGGATGAAGCCATAGTTGATCTGACTCTTGATTTCGCTTTTAACCACCGCCTTGCTCGAATGGCGGTCGATGATCAGACCTTTGTCAAAAAACGCCGGCAATTTCATCGACATATGGATATCTAAAAAATATTGATCCGAATGGCTCCGG
>CAWBHO010000024.1:0-5658 GCA_963788415.1 uncultured Acidobacteriaceae bacterium
CCACGTGGAAAAACCTGGAACAAACAAGCAGAACCGGGAGAACGCTCGATGCCAGTAACGACCGAAGTGAGGGTGCGCTACGCCGAAACCGACCAGATGGGCATTGTCTACTACGCCAATTACCTGGTCTGGTTCGAAATCGGCCGCGTGGAGCTTTTGCGCTCCCTGGGCCTTGCCTATAGCCAGCCTGGAGACGGAGCACCAGTGCATCCTGCCGGTGGTCGAGGTTCAGCTGCCGCTATCGCTCCCCAGCCCGCTACGACGATCGAATCCTGATCGAGACGCGGCCCTCGATGCTGCGCGGCGCCGTGCTCAAGTTCGCTTACCGCATCTTGCGCGAAGCAAACCAGGAGGGAGACGAGCGCGAGCTCCTGGCCGAGGGCGAAACGGTGCACGTGGTCTGCGATGGCCAGATAAACCGGAAGCCGCTGCCGGAAAAGTACGCTGCGGCGCTGCGGTCGATGATGGCGGATAAATAGCGAAGAAGTAGAGAGCATCTCCATTTCCGCGCGGCGGGCTGCCAACTTGCACAGCTTGGTACGCGGAAGCCGGCAGCGGTCCACGCCGATCGGGCTTCCATGCTAGCCTTGGGCTGTAGCATTTCTCCCGCTACGCACGAGAAATGTCCATGAGGCCTGAATCGTTTGGCTGTCATTCCCATCCGGCCTTCCGAGCCCGGCGGTTTTGGCCGGAGCCAGCTGCGTGAAGACGATCCGCCGCCCGAGCGCGGGCGTCGCAAGCTGGCAGGCAAGTTTGCGCTCATCGCGCTGCTCACGCTGGCAGCGGTCACGGGCTCGCTAGCCGGATTCACCCTGGTCTACTCGGTCGATCTGCCGCAGATTCACGATCTGGAGCGCTACCGTCCTTCGACCATCACCGATCTCTACGACCGCAAGGGCACCTCATCGGAACCATTGCGCTTGAACAGCGCGTGGTGGTCAACTACGACGATTTTGCCCCGATCCTGCGCGAGGCCGTTATCTCCATCGAAGACAAGAGCTTCGAGTCTCACTGGGGCATCAACGTGCTGCGCATCGGCGGGGCTTTGTGGCACGACCTGCGCAGCCATGGGCGCGCCCAGGGCGCATCCACGCTGACCATGCAACTGGCGCGCGACCTGTTTCTCTCCTCCGACCGCACCATGACGCGCAAGCTGCAGGAGGCCTACCTCGCCATCCAGATCGAGCGCGCCTTCACCAAGCAGCAGATCTTCACCCTCTACGGCAACCAGATCTACCTGGGCAGCGGGATGTACGGCTTCGAGGCGGCGTCGGAGTTTTACTTCGGCAAGCACGCCAAAGACCTCACGCTGACCGAGGCGGCCATGCTGGCCGGGCTGCCCAAAGGGCCGGTCGCCTATTCGCCGCTGCTTAATCCGGACAAGTGCCTGCGCCGCCGCAACCTGGTGCTCACCGAGATGGAGTCCGACGGGTTGATCACCCACCAGCAGGCTGAAGACGCCCGCAACGCTCCGCTGGGACTGCACATCGTCCAGCCGGCGATGTCGGTCGCTCCTTGGTTTCAGGAGGCGGTGCGCCAGGAATTGGACCGGCAATTCGGCTCCGATGAGGTGCATGAGGCGGGATTGAAGGTGGAAACCACGCTCGATCTCGATCTGCAAAAGACCGCCAATCGCGCCGTTGCCGATGGCCTGGCCGCCGATGAGCGGCGGCGCGGCTGGACCGGCAAGCTGGACAACGTGCTCGCCGACGGCTACACCCTGGCCGGCTACGAGCACCCCGACTGGGCCACCAGCAGCGGCCCCGGCGACTACGTTCATGCCCTGGTCACCCGCGTTCTGCCCCTGGAGATTGACGCACGCGTTGGTTCCCAGCCGATTGTGATCGAACCGGACGACTGGAAATGGACCGGCCAGCGCCTCGCCGACGCGCTCGTCAAACCCGGCGACGTAATCTACGTGCAACTGAGCGGAGCCATGGAGGGCGCGGCGCGCCGGGCGACACTCGAACAGGACTCGGGCACGCAGGCGGCTCTGCTGGCCATGGACAACACCACCGGCGACGTGCTGGCCATGGTGGGCGGACGCGATTACGCGCTCAGCGAGTTCAACCGCGCGACGCAAGCTGAGAGGCAGACCGGCTCCAGCTTCAAGATCTACGACTACACCGCGGCCATCGAGGACGGCGCCAAGCCCACGGACATCATCGTCGACGGTCCGGTGAGCTTTGGCGGCTACACCCCGCACGACTACGAAAACGGCTATGTGGGATCGATGACCCTCATCAGCGCCTTCGCCGAGTCGCGCAACATTCCCGCCCTCAAGCTGGCCGCGCGTGTGGGCATCCACAAGGTGATCGACGTGGCCCGCCGCTTTGGCGTCACCTCGGCGATTCCCGCCTACCTGCCGGTGGCGCTGGGCGCTGCCGGAATCACGCTCGAAGAGCAGGTGGCCAGCTACTCCGTCTTTCCCAACGATGGTCTGCGCGTCGCGCCGCGGCTGATCCGGAAGGTCTCGAACGCCGACGGCATCACGCTCTGGGAGGACCGTCCCAAGGTGGACGAAGTCGTCAGCCAGCCGACGGCGCGCTCCATGATGACCCTGCTGCGCGCAGTGACTACCCAGGGCACTGGCGCTGCGGCCTCGCAGTTGAACCACCCCCTGGGCGGCAAGACGGGCACCACCAGCGACTTCACCAACGCCTGGTTTCTGGGCTTTTCGCCCTCGGTCACCTGCGGCGTGTGGGTGGGCTTCGATAACCAGCAATCGCTGGGCGAGAAGGAGACCGGCGCCCGCGTGGCCCTGCCCATCTGGATGACCTGGATGAAAGCCGCCATCGCCGGCAAGGACGACGAGAAGTTTCCCGGCGACGCAATGGCCAATCCGGCTCCGAATGCCGCCGTGAGTCCAGCCGGAGGACCGAAACTCACCGTAAAGCGCGGCCAGTAAGCGCGCCTACCGCGCCAGCCGGAAGAAACGCTTCGCCTTGACCACATCGCGCCCGATCTGCGCCTTGAGAGCCTCGGGCGAGGGCCACTCGCGTTCGCCGCGCAGGCGCAGCAGGAATTCAAGATCGAACCGGCGTCTGTTCGTCCATTTCCACCGGCTCAAAATCCAGAATGTGCGACTCGACGGCAAAGGAAGCCTCGCCGAAGGTGGGCCGGTTGCCCACGTTGGTGACCGCCTGAAAGCGGCGTCCGCCCATCGTTGAGCCGCGTGACGTAAACCCCAAAGGCGGGCAGCTGCCCGTCGTAAGGCGCCAGGTTCACCGTGGGCACCAGCAGCCGCGTGCCGATGCCGCGCCCGCGCGCCTGCGTGGAGCGCACGGCTGAAACGGCCGGCCCAGCATCCAGCGCGCGCGGGTCAGGTCGCCCGCCGCCACGCGCTCCCGGATGGCGGAGCTGGAAACCTCCAGCCCGTGCACGCGCACCGGAGCATGGACGTGGACGGCAAAGCCGAACTCCGCGCCAAACGCCTTCAAGCTCGGCGACGCCGGCCTCGGCGCGATGGCCAAAGCGGAAGTTGCCGCCCTCATGCAGGCCGCGCACGCCGAGAGCGTCTCCACCAGAATGCCGCGCACAAACTCCCGCGCCGGCAGCGCGGCCAGCGCCGCATCGAAGGGCAGCACCAGCACCGCGTCGATGCCGGTGAAGCCAGCAGCCGCAGCCGCTCCGGCATGGGCGTAAGCAGTCGCGGCGCCTCGGCCGGGCGCAGAAACTGCTCCGGGTGCGGATCGAAGGTGATGGCCACGGCCTGCGCGCCCAGCGCGCGCGCCTCGGCCACCACAGCGGAAAGAATCTCCTGGTGGCCCAGGTGCACGCCGTCGAAGTTGCCGATGGCGGCCACGCTGGGGCCGAAGCCGGCGGGAATCTCCGCAACCGAGCGAAAGATCGAAATCATGCGGTCTAGAACCTGTTTAGAAACAATCGATTAAGGGGACGTTGTTCATCCGTCAGTCGAGGGCGATTCTGATCTTCCGGTTTCCGCTGCGAGAGATCAAACCGCCGCGAAACTCGTTCAGGAGCTAGCGCATTCCTCCTGAAGGCATAAAGTCTGGGTTCCCCATCCTCGCCGCGCTCTTGTTTTGCGGCCAGGGTGGATTCGAGATGCCCACTCCATAGCAAGAGGAGAAATGTTCTAGTTCGGGTCGCCAGCCCACGCCCTTCCGTCGAAAGCGGGCCACGGGATGGATGCTCATAGGGTCACCGGCAGGCTGAGGCCGTCGTAGGCCAGCGCGAATTCCGTCGGGCAGGGTGCGGTTGGTTTCCTCGTGGCCCAGTTCGTGGGCGATGTGGGTGAGCCAGGTCTGGCGCGCGCCGATGCGCCGGGCCCACGCCACGGCCTGCTCCACGGTGGCGTGGCTGGGGTGCGGCTTGTGGCGCAGCGCGGAGAGGACCAGGTGGTCGAGCCCTTCAAGCAGCGCAAAGCTGGACTTCGGGAATGGCGCTCACGTCGGTCAGATAGGCGGCGCGGCCAAAGCGAAAGCCGACAATCTCCATCTCCCCATGCATCACCGGCACGCGCAGGAACTCGACGCCATGAACCGGAGTTCGCTCGGCCAGCGGCTCCAGTTGAACGCGGGCGCGGGTGGGATAAGTGGCCTGCGGCGAGAAGGTGTAATCGTAGATGCGCTCGAGCACCGCCGCTGTCTCCGGCGTGGCATAGAGCGGGATGGGTCCGCCCTCGCGAAAGACCGTAAAGCTGAGCGGGCGCAGGTCGTCCAGACCCAGAATGTGGTCGGCGTGGGAGTGGGTGTAAAAGACGGCGTCCACGCGGGTGAGGCCGTTGCGCAGCGCCTGTTCGCGGAAGTCCGGGCCGGTGTCGATGACCACCACGCGCTCGCGTCCGCCGTCTTCGTCCGGACTCGCGCCAGCGCACCAGCACAGAGGGCCGCAGCCGCCGGTCGTGCGGGTCCGTCGAGGTGCACACCGCGCAACCGCACCCGAGCGTGGGAACCCCCATCGAGGTTCCCGTCCCGAGAAATGTGAGCTGACCCTCCATCGCGAGGCGCTCTAGCGCTTGCCCTGCGGGGGCGGCGGAGGCGGTGCATGCCCTGCATGGTGATCATGCTGGTCAATTCCAGGAAGGCCATGCGCACCTCGAAGAGCACCGTTTGCGAGGGTGCGGTCCTCGGATCTCGGTCAGGTTGCCCTTGGTCTTTTCCGCCAGCACGCCCAGCAGGTCGATGGTGGCTGCGCGCACCCAGAATGTCCACGCGCGGACGCTGGCCCTCCTGTGCGCCGGCGCCCATCTGAATCATGGCGGAGACATAAAACTGCTGCACCAGGTGTTCAAAACCCACCGGTGGCTGCGCGCCCATGGCGGGGTTCTGCGCCCGCACCAGGTCTTCAAGCCGCTGCGCCGATGCGTCATAGGCCACCTTCTGCGCCTGGCTCTCCTGGGCCGTGGGCGCGGGAGGCAACCCTTCGCCGCTCTCTGGTTCAGCCTCTGATGCGGCGTCCGATGCGGCATCTGTTGCGGTCTCGTGAGCCGCGGTCGAGGCGGGCTCGGGCCGGGATTCACGCCGCGACTCGTTCACCACCAGCTGCGGACCGGAGCCCGGCTCGGGCGGCGTCGATGCGGCCACAGGCTGAGACGCGGACTGCTGGTTTTCCTGCTCTTCGTCCGCCTTGATCTTGCGGCGGTCGATCACGGTAAATTTTGGGGTTTCGCTCATGATTTTTCAACTTTCCAATCTG
>CAWBHO010000025.1:0-10240 GCA_963788415.1 uncultured Acidobacteriaceae bacterium
TGGGATGAAGGGCCGCTTCCGTGCAATTTCCGGCGCTTGCGCACAGGCTTCGAGAGCGGTATTCCGCGCCGGCGGCCGGATGGCCAGGATCTGCTGCCCGGCTTTGGCGAATCGCAAAGCGCGCAAAGAGGCTTTTCCCCCGGAGGACGAAGGGACGCTCAGGCGGCTTTCGTCCTCCCTTTTTTCTTTTCTGGGGCAGGTTGCGGTTTTTCTGGCTCAGGCCGCGGTGAGCGTCTCGCTTTTGGAAGCGATGCGCGCCAGCAGATTGTTCCACGATTTGGCAAACGATTGGACGCCTTCTTCGAGCAACTGGGCGGCGACGGCGACGGGGTCAATCCCGGCTTTGGCAAACTCCGCCAGCACCTCAGCGGATGGAGCGGGCGAGGACGCGCTCAGCTCATCGTGAGTGGAAAGCGCCTTCAGCGTGGCCTCGGGCATGGTGTTGATGGTGAAGGGCAGGGCAAGCGCCTGCACGTACAGGATGGCGGAGGCGTTGGGGTCTTTGGTCCCGGTGCTGGCCCAGAGCAGCCGCTGAGGGCGGGCGCCTGAGTTGGCGATGCGCTGCCAGCGCGGCGAGGCGAGCAGCGCCCGGTATTTCTCATCCGTCTGCCCGGCGACGGCGATGCCGAGGCGATTGCGCAGAGCGTCGGGCGCTTTGCCGGCCACGGCCACATCCCAGCGGCTGATGAACACCGAAGCCACGGAGCCGACTTCGGGATTCAGCCCGGCCTCGATGCGCCGCTCGATGCCGCGCAGGTAGGCATCGGCGGCCGCGGCGTAGTGCTCCGCGGAAAACAGCAGGGTCACGTTGACCGGCACACCGGCGAAGATGGCCTCTTCGATGGCCGGGAGCCCCTCGGGGGTGCCGGGAATCTTGATAAACAGATTGGGCCTGTCCGCGCGTTGGTGCAGCGCCTTGGCGGCGGCCAGGGTTGCGGCGGTGTTGCGGGCCAGCAGGGGCGAGACTTCGAGCGACACCCAGCCATCCACGCCATTGGTCCGGTCGAAGGTGGGCCGGAACAGATCGGCGGCCCGGCGGAGGTCTTCGATGGCCAGATCGAAGAAGAGCTCCTCGCCCGACTTGCCCTCTTTCACCTTCCGGCCGATGGCGCCGTCGTAGTCGGTGCTGTTCTTGATGGCCAGATCGAAGATCGTGGGGTTCGAGGTGAGCCCGGTGACCGACAGCTCCTCGATGTAGCGCTTGAGAGTGCCGCTGTCCAGCAGATCGCGCGTGATGTTATCGAGCCACAGGCTCTGGCCGAGATCGTGAAGTTTCCGGGTTGCTCTCATGGTTTTTCTCCTGAAATGCACTGCGTTGGGCGGGTTTGGCCGGCTGTGCGCAGGTCACGCCCGCGCACGGCCGGGCTCACCCGCGGGATGAATCGGTGCTGCCGGGGTTGTGCCAGCCGCCGCCGGGGTCGAGGATCGCGGCAGCTTCTTTCGGCCCCCAACTTCCGCGTTTGTAAGGGCGAACTCGGGGATGGTTCTGGAGAACCGGATCGACCACCGCCCAGGCCGCTTCGACCGCGTCTTCGCGCGTGAAGAGGGCGCCGTTGCCGGCCATGGCGTCGCCCAGGAGCCGTTCGTAAGGCGCTTCGGCTCCGGGCTGTTCTTCGAGCAGGTAGAGCTCCCGCTGTTCTCCGATGAAATCCTGCCCGGCAAGCTTGACGCGCGCCGCCAGGCCGACGGCCGAATCCGGTGAAAGCCGGAAGCGCAGGTAGTTCGAGCGCCCATGGACCGTCTCCGCGTCGGCAAACAGCTTCTGCGGCGGGGGCTTCAGCTCCACCAGCACCTCGGTCGCGGTGACGGGCAAATATTTGCCCGAGCGCAGGTACCAGGGCACTCCGTCCCAGCGCCATGAGTCGATGAGCAGCCGCAGGGCGCAGAAGGTCTCGACATCGGAGCGGCTGGCCACGTCCGGCTCGTCGCGGTAGCCGGCGTACTGGCCGCGCACCAGGTCATCGGGGGTGAGCGGGCGCATGGCCTTGAAGATTTTGGCTTTTTCGATTTGCACCGCTCCGAAGTCCTGGCCCGCGGGCGGCTCCATGGCCAGCAGCGCGACGATCTGGAAGAGGTGGTTCTGAATCACGTCGCGCAGGCAGCCGGCGGTTTCGTAAAACGCGCCGCGCTGGCCCACGCCGAAATTCTCAGAAAGCGTGATCTGCACGCTGGCCACGTAGTTGCGATTCCAGATCGGCTCCAGAAATGAGTTGGCGAAGCGGAAATAAAGAATGTTCATAATCGCCTCCTTGCCCAGGAAGTGATCGATGCGGAAGATGGAGTCTTCCGGAAAGATTGTGTGCGCCACTTCGTTCAGCTTGCGCGCCGAAGCCAGATCGCGCCCGAAGGGCTTCTCGACGATGACGCGCGCGTTCGCGGCCAGCTTGGCCGCGCCCAGGCCTTCGATGACCGTGGCGAAGAGCGCGGGCGGAATGGCCAGATAGTGCGCCGGCCGCTTGGCGCCGCCCAGCGCCGCCTTGATGGCCGCGAAGGTCTCCGGGGCGGTATAGTCTCCGCTGACATAACTGAGCAGGGAGAGAAGTTTTTCAAGCGAGCGCCGGTCATCGATTCCGCCCGACCGCTTGATGCTGTCGGTGACGCGCCGGTGCAGCCGTTCCAGAGACCATTTGGGAAAGGCGACGCCGATGACCGGAACCGTGAGGACGCCGCGCTTCACCATCGCATAGAGCGCGGGGAAGATCTTCTTGTGGGCCAGGTCGCCGGTGACGCCGTACAGCACCAGCGCGTCCGAATGGGAGTTGTCCATCAGGAGCCTTTCTCTTCGGATGCGGATTTTTCTTCGTGGCCGCCAAACTGGAAACGAAGCGCGGAGAGCAGCTTGTCGGCGAAGTCGTCTTCGCCGCGCGAGCTGAAACGCTCGTAAAGCGCGGCGCTGAGCACGGGAGCCGGAACCGATTCGTCGATGGCGGCGGCAATCGTCCAGCGCCCCTCGCCCGAGTCCGATACCCGCCCGGAGAACTTTTCCAGGTTTGGGCTGTCGACAAGAGCGCGAGCGGTCAGGTCGAGCAGCCACGAAGAGATGACGCTGCCGCGCCGCCAGACCTCGGCGATGTCGGCCAGGTTCAGGTTGTAGCGATAGAGCTCGGGGTGGCGCAGGGGGGTGGTTTCAGCGTCCTCCGCGCGATTGAGCTCGCCCGCGTTGGCGTGGCTCAAGATGTTCAGTCCCTCGGCGTAGGACGCCATGATGCCGTATTCGATGCCGTTGTGGACCATCTTGACGAAGTGGCCCGCGCCCGAGGGGCCGCAGTGCAGGTAGCCGTGCTCGGCGGTACCGCTCATCGATTCCCGGCCGGGGGTGCGGGGCGCGGAATCGATGCTCGGGGCGAGAGCGGAAAAAATCGGATCGAGGCGCCGCACGACCTCCGCTTCACCGCCGATCATCAGGCAATAGCCGCGTTCGACGCCCCACGTTCCGCCGCTTGTTCCGGCATCCACGTAGTGAATGCCCCGAGTCTTCAGCTCGGCGGCGCGGCGAATATCGTCGTGGTAGTGGGAGTTGCCGCCATCGATCACCACGTCACCGGGGGCAAGAAGCGGGGTGAGAGCCTTCAGCGTTGGATCGACCACGGCGGCCGGCACCATCATCCAGAGGGCGCGGGGCGCGCGCAGCTTTGCGGCGAACTCTTCAAGGGAAGCCGCACCCGTCGCGCCCTCCTTTTCGAGCGCCTGAACCGCCTCCGCGTGAAGGTCGTACACGACGCATGAATGGCCGGCGCGCAGCAGGCGGCGCACCATGTTGGTTCCCATCCTTCCCAGCCCGATCATGCCTAATTCCATTGCGGTCTTCCTTTCCTGACGATGCTAGAGGACGTCTTCTCCTTCGTCTCCAGAGCGGCGACGACGGTACATCTGTTCAGATGCAGATTATCCGCAGCCGGCTCAGGGCGCAAGCCGGGAGCCGGAAGATTCGCTGGATGATCGCTCCGGGGGAATCGGAGATGGAGCTTCCGTGCACTCCTGATTGGACGGGCGCGCGACGAAAATGTGATGACCGCCGGGGACGGCCGTCCTGGTGGCGGCACGAGGTTCGTCCCCGGCGGCTGGCACGCCCTGGCCGCTCTGGATGCGGCCGTTGTATCCTCAGCCCATGAGCGAGGACACTTCCCCTCTTTCCTCCCGCGACCAGAACCTGCTGGGAAACTCGGCCAGCTCCTACCTGCGCTCGGCGCGCCACCAGCCGGTCGAGTGGCATCCGTGGAACGATGCGGCTTTTGCCCAGGCTGCGGCCGAGGACAAGCCGATTCTGCTGGATATTGGCGCCGTCTGGTGCCACTGGTGCCACGTGATGGACCGCGAGTCCTATGAAGACGCGGAGATTGCCGCCATCATCAACCGGCATTTTGTGGCCGTGAAGGTGGACCGCGACGAACGGCCAGATGTGGACGCGCGCTATCAGGCCGCGGTTTCGGCCATCAGCGGACAGGGCGGCTGGCCGCTGACGGCCTTTCTCACTCCCGACGGGCGACCGTATTATGGCGGCACCTATTTTCCCCGCAGCGACGGCTATGGACGGCCGGGCTTTGGACGGGTGCTCGAAACCCTGGCCCAGGTTTGGCGGGAGCGGCGCGAGGACGCGCTGGAGGCGGCCGCGGGCGCGATGGCTGCGATCGAGGACAACGAGTCGTTTTCAGGGCGCGGCGGGGAGCTGACGCTCGGGCTCGTGGACAAGATTGTTGCCTCGATTCTGGCGCAGTTCGACGCCCGCAACGGAGGCTTCGGCTCACAGCCCAAATTTCCTCACCCGGCGGCCCTCGACCTGCTGCTGCACGCGGCCATGAACCGCGGCAACCAGTTGGCCGCGCGGGCTTTCTCGACGACGCTCGAAAAGATGGCGCAGGGCGGAGTCTGCGACCAACTGGCCGGCGGCTTCCACCGCTACAGCGTGGACGAACGCTGGCGGGTGCCGCACTTCGAGAAGATGCTCTACGACAATACCGAGCTGCTGCGCAATTATCTGCACGGCTTCGAGAGCCTGGGCCGCGAGGATTTTCGCCTGGTTGCGCAGCAGACGGTGGCTTGGCTGGAAACGACCATGAGCGACCGCACGCGGGGCGGCTTTTATGCCTCGCAGGACGCCGACATCGACCTCGACGACGACGGCGACTTTTTTCACCTGGACGCTGGCCGAGGCGCGCCTGGCGCTCTCCTCGGCGGGCTTCGCAGAGGCGGAAATCGAGGTTGCGCTGCGCTTTTGGGGCATCGGCGAACTGGGCGACATGCACCACAATCCGGCTAAAAACGTCCTGCACATGGATCGGACCCTGGAAGAGATGGAGGCCGAAACAGGCCGGAGTCTGGATGAACTGCGCCGGCAGGTCGATTCGCTGCGCCGCGCTCTGCTGGCCGCGCGCTTTGAGCGGCCCACGCCGTTCATCGACCGCACGCTGTTTACCGGCTGGAACGCGATGGCGGTCTCGGCTTTTTTGGAGGCTGCGCGGGTGCTCGAGATCGCATCGGCGCGGGAGCTGGCTCTGCTGACCTTGAACCGGCTGCTCGATGAGGCCTGGGACGGCGACCAGGGGCTCCGTCACGTGATCGCCTATGGCGTCCAGCCGGGGGCCGACGACGCCGCGCCGAGAGTGGGCGCGCAGTCTGCCGAGAATGTGCCGGGTACGCTCGACGACTATGCCTTCACCGTCCACGCCTGCCTCGACGGCTGGTTTGCGAGCGGCGAAATGAGCTTCTATCACGCGGCTGTCAAGCTGGCCGATGCGATGGTCGCGCGCTTTTACGATCACAGTGCGGGCGCGTTTTTTGATACTTCCGCGCAACCCGGCGGCCGGCCGGCGCTGGGCGCGCTCGCGGCCCGGCGGAAGCCGCTCCAGGATGCGCCCACCCCGGCCGGAAACCCCACCGCCGCCTCAGCACTGCTGCGCCTGGAGGCTCTGAGCGGCCGCCGGGATGACCGCGAGATCGCCGCGGAGACGCTAGCCTCTTTTGCCGGAATTGTGGAGCACTTCGGCCTCTACGCCGGCAGCTACGGGCTGGCCCTGGAGCGGCTGCTGCTCGATCCCGTGCAGGTGGTGGTGGTCGGCTGCGGCGCGGAGGCGGAAAATCTGGAAGCCTTGGCGCGGGGCCGCTTTGCCGTCAACCGGACGGTGATGCGCATCGCGCGCGAGCGGCTGGTGCCGGGCGGAATTCCGGAGGCGCTGGCCGAATTGCTTCTCGAAGTTCCAAAGCCCGACGGGGTCGAGGCTTGGGCCATGGTCTGCCGGGGACGCACCTGCCTGCCGCCGGTCACCGATCCGCAGGCGCTCGCCCGGGCGTTGGACGAGCCGGTATGAGGCTCACAGCGTAGTCGCTTTCGCCGCGCGGAAGGATTAAAATTTATAGAAAATAAGCAGGCCATGAGAAAAAGGGAGAAATCGCCGCGAATCCCGCGGAGAAGCACGCCTCAGTGTCTGCCCGGACCGATCCAGGAATGCACTGACTCTGCTGGTTTTCTTCATGAATTGAGACCCGGACCCACCGGCTGCGCCCGCTTTCGACGGCTCGCAAGCGGGATTGGAAAGTTTCACATTCCATGGAGTTTTTGCCCGATCTGCCGATGAGACTACCAGGGGGCATTTGCCGCTGCGACGATCCTGCGCAAAGGAAGGCATGGCACGGTCCGGTTCAATTCGGGTTCTGGCATTTTTGCTGGCGTTTTCGGCCGTTCTGAATGCCCAGCAGTATGTCTTTCGGGCCTTCCGCCAGGCCGAAGGGCTGAGGAATCTTGCGGTCAACGCGATGGCCATGGACCGCCAGGGGTATCTCTGGCTGGCCACGGAGAACGGCGTCTTCCGCTTTCTCGGGTCCAGCTTCGAGCGCTATGGCTCCGAGCAGGGGATCGGCGAGCTGGATGCCATCGATCTGCTGGCGGAGACAAGCGGCACCATCTGGGTGGCCACCGAAGAAAATCTGTATCGCTGGGACGGCCAGCGCTTTTTCCCCGCCGGACGAGATCCAATTCATGTCCTTGGTCAGCGGCAATTGGCTGTAGAAGACGCGCGACACTTGCTGGTGGTTGACAATATGCGGCTTTACCGGCTGGAGCACGACGCCGAAGGCCGGATGCTCTCCTATCGCCCTGTTTTTCCGGACAGTGTGGTAGCGGCCATGCCCGATCTGGCCAGGGTATCCAGCCTCAGCGTGGTTGCCGGGCCGTCGAACGGCGAACGCGTCTGGGTGGGGTGCGGCAGGAGTCTCTATTCCTGGCATGAGAGCGAGACCAATGGCCGCCTGCGAGCCTCCAGGTTCGGAGTGGAAGCATGGGGCGGGGATAAGGGCCTTCCCAGCGACCAGTGGGAGAGCGTGGTGCGGGATCGCTCGGGCACCATTTGGGCTGCCGGCCTGCACCACGTGGCGGTTCTGCCGGCGAGGGCCACGCACTTTACCGATCGTTCGATTCCCGGCTCCGATCAGGAGGGCGCCTACGGCCACGCGCCGCTGGTGGAAGACCCGGAAGGCCGGATGCTGGCGCCCACGGAGAATGGAATCGCACGCTGGAATGGAACCGGCTGGCGCATCATTGGCCGGGCCAACGGGCTGGAACATGTCCTTCACGTCGCCGGGATGGCCTTCGATCCGGCCGGCGACCTGTGGTTTGCCAGCCACGGAGACGGGCTCTACAACTGGGCCGGCTATGCGAAATGGAAAGGCTGGGGAGACAGGCAGGGCCTGCCCTCGTCGGTTGTCTGGGAGATCCAGCCGGCCCCCGGCGGCGGAGTGTACGTCGCAACAGACAAGGGTCCGGCAATGGTGGACCTGCGGGGCGGCTCGATCCGTCCCTTGTTTCAGGGGCGCCAATGGGACTTCGGCCCGATGATTTCATTGGAAGCGGATCGCGGCGGAGCCCTGTTTGCCGGAACCCGCGCCGGCGACGTGGTCCGCATCGACCCGGAGACTCGCCGGACGGCGTTGGCCGCGCACCTTCCCGTTCTGGTGATCGCCATACTCGAGGATTCCTCGGGGCGCCATTTCTTTGCCACCAAGAATGGACTGTACATGAGCCAGGTAAAGGCGCAGGGGGGCAAGTCCTCAGATTTGGCCAGCCCCAGTGGGGGCGAACTGGCGGCGCCGGTCAGGGTTGCGGCGGTGGATGCATTGCTGGGAGGCTCCGACAGGATTGAAGGAGGTTGTCAATCGCTGGATGGCTCACTCTGGTTTCTCGGCAAAAATCGCCTTGTGCATTTCAAGAATGGCGCATGGACAGCGCCGCCGATCGACGGGCTGCCCAGCGGGTTGAGCGGGTCGCTGCTTGGCCTGTCCTGCGGGCGCGATGGAAACATCTGGGTAACCGGCGATCAGACCGGCACATGGCGGCTGACGCCCGGCGGAGGACGGTTGCGAGCCTGGCAACTGGAGCTTCCTTCCAAATTGCGCTCGCTGGCTCCTTTGACCATCCTGGACGACCGCCGCGGATGGATCTGGCTGGGGACCGATCTGGGCCTGGTGGTCTGGAACGGCAAGAGCTGGCGCCATGTGACCCAGGAGAGCGGGTTGATCTGGAACGACATCGATCAGGGAGCAATGAGCGAGGCCGCCGACGGCTCACTGTGGATTGGAACCAGCGGCGGCGTGAGTCACCTGCTGCATCCGGAGCAAGTCTTCGATACGATTCCGCTGACCGTCTCGATGAGCGACATTCGTCGCGGGAGCGAAAGCTATCCGGGCGCGCGGCAACTCACGCTGCCGTGGTCCTCCCTGCCGCTGCACTTTCAAATCTCTTCGCCAACGATGCGCAACCGCAGCGAAATGGTCTTGAAGTACCGGATCGAAGGTCTGCAGCCGGACTGGGTTGAGGATTCGGATGGTTCCGTGATTGTTTCCGCCCTGGCTCCGGGAAACTATGTTCTGGAGGCCATGGCCTGCAATCCAGGCCTGGACGCCTGTTCCTCCCCTATGCGGGTTGGCGTCGAGATTCTGCCGCCCTGGTGGAGAAGCTACTGGTTTTATAGCTTGTGCACCCTGATTCTGCTGTGTTTTCTGGTGGCGGCGGGCCGTCTTTATAGGCGGCATCTACGCGTGAAAAGCCGGCAACTGGAGAAGCTGGTGGAAGAGCGCACCCAGGAGCTGGAGGCCAGCCGCGCGCAGTTGCACATTCAGGCGACCCACGATGGGCTGACGGGAATGTTGAATCGAACCGCCATCGTGCAGGCTCTCGACTCCGAGATGGACCGCGCCCGGCGCGAAAAGCGGGCGGTGGTCGTGGCACTGATCGATCTGGACCACTTCAAGCGCATCAACGACAGCTACGGACACCTGGCCGGCGATGAGGCGCTGCGCTGGTTTGCCGCCGCGGTGGGAAGCGCCATTCGCGCCTATGACCATGCCGGCCGCTATGGCGGCGAGGAGTTCATGCTGGTTCTGACCGATGTCCCGCGCGAAGCCGCGCAGCAGAGATTGGCCAGCCTCCATGCCTCGATCACCCACCTGCAGGTCTCGGTGCGCAGGGGACAGTTCACGCTCAATTGCAGCATGGGCGCGACCGTCTTCGATCCATCCGATGGATACGCTACCGTCGAAGCCCTGCTCGCGACCGCCGATCTGGCCCTGTATGCCGCCAAAGCCGAGGGCCGCAATCGCGCTGTTTTCCGCATGCCCGGCTGCTTGAAAGGCTAGAGCGGTTTCGATTCAAGTGTTGCCATTTGAAGATCATGCGAGGGGCATTTTCTCGGGAAAAATGCCCTCTGCGTCCACGTTTCAGTAAACAGCAGAATCGAAACCGCTGTAGATTGCCGGTTTTCAAGGCGCAAGCGCGGCCGGATGGAAATGCCGCCAGATAGCGTCGGCGGTCTTCGGGGGAACGACGGCGGCCAGCGATTCCGCAGTGGCTTGCTGGACATCGCGCAGGCTGCCGAAGTGGGTGAGCAGGCGCTGGCGGGTTTGCGCGCCGACGCCGGCGATGTTCAATAGCTCCGAATCGCGGTCGCGCATGGCCCGGCGCTGGCGATGGTAGCCGACGGCAAAACGGTGGCTCTCGTCGCGGATGAGCTGGACCAGATGCAGAACCGGCGAGCGGCGGTCGAGCACCACCGGCTCCTCCTCGTTGCCGTAGAGGTAGATGACCTCTTCGCGTTTGGCGATCGAGGCCAGCGGCGGAAGGGACCATCCCGCGGCGGCGAAATCGAGCGATTCGAGGGCTTCGGCGGCGGCGTGGAGCTGGCCCAGGCCGCCGTCGATGAGGATCAGCGAGGGGAGAGTTTTGGGTTCCCTCGATGCTTTTCCCTCAGGGGCT
>CAWBHO010000026.1:0-11141 GCA_963788415.1 uncultured Acidobacteriaceae bacterium
GTGTACTGTGCAGCACCCATCACTCGTCGTCTGCTACATCGAATCTGCAAGCATGTCGTTGAAAAGGACTGCCCCTTTCGAGGTCCAGCCCTTGATCCTGAATCTCCAGATAAAAATTGCCCTTGCCGAAGATGTCCTCGTATTGCGTGGCCACGCTCTTGGCCTTTTCGTAGCGGCCTGCCACCAGCTCCTCGCACAGCTCGCCGCTCAGGCAACCGGAAAATCCCAGCAGCCCCTTCGAGTGCTCGGCCAGGTAGCGCTTGCTCACCCGCGGCTTGCGATAGAAGCCATGGAGCGAAGCCTCGGAAGTGATGCGGATCAGGTTCCGGTAGCCCTCTTCGTCCTGGGCCAGTACCAGCAGGTGATTGTTCTCATCTCCCTGCGCCGGCGCGCGATGGTCTTCGTTCTTGCAGATATAGAGCTCGCAGCCCAGAATCGGCTTGATTCCTTTGGCCTTGGCGGCCGCAAAAAAGTGCACCGCCCCGTAAATGTTCCCGTGGTCGGTCATCGCCACCGAGGTCTGTCCCAGCGCCGCCGCCCGGTCCACCAGTTTATAAACGTCGCAAGCCCCGTCCAGCAGCGAGTACTCCGTATGCAAATGCAAATGCGTAAATTCAGTCATGGCTGATTTGATTCTAGTCGCCGGGCTTCCTTGCAAAGCTGGCCAAAAGCCGGTTGAAATCCTGGGCGGTTGAGGAAAGACTTTCGGAAGTATGTAATTTACGCAACTCCTTTATTTCGCATGGGGCCAAAATCATTTTTGCCGGGTGCCCCATCCTTCGCGTACTTTGCGAAGGGTGGGATACCACAAACCCCCGTGGATCAAAGAAGGCGGGTGGCCCAGGTCCCCAGCACCTAATTCAGCACGAAATCCGGGTGCCCCAGGTCCGGATTTTCTGACCTGGGAGTGTGGTGTGTCTCCCGCATCTCGAGTTCGAGACGCGGGAGACGGCGATCTTCAGCCGGGCGCCACAGGCTTTAGCGATGAGGCGATCAGCGAAGAAAACGAGACAATCGCCTGCGGGACAGCCCGGCGAGCGCCAGTAGTCCGGTGGCGAATAGGACGATCGAGGCTGGTTCTGGCGTTGTATCGGCAAGAACGGCTTCGTCAATCACAAACGTATCGCCTTCGGGTATTGCAAGGCTGATCGAGCTGATATCGCTGGTGCTTGTGAATCCGAAAAAGCCGAGGCCGTTGTACGCCGGAGGAGTTATGTCGAAGATCGTGCCATCGGAAAGCGTCACCACAAACGTGCTTCCGATAATCGATCCGATATTGAGGCCGAATGCGTCGTAGCCGGTCGGCAAAGTTATTGTGAGAAGATTGGCGACAGCAGTGGCTGTGGTCGATTCAATCAGAAAGTCCGCAGGGTAAACGCCAGCGCCGTAGTAGTCGCTTCCGGTCAGGTTGACGTAAGGCGTGGCAATGGAGAAGACTGTTCCTGTGCCAGGGTCGGTGTAACTTGTGTAGTCGGTAAAGCACGTAGAACAGGACGCGGTGAAACCGATGGCGTCGGAGTTCGTGGTAGCCGTGTCGAAGGATGCAGCTGAGGTGTAAAGGGTATCGGCCCGCAGGGCGGAAGCGGACATAAACAGCGCGAAGATCGGCATGATCAGGGTCGTCTTGCTCAGCATAGTGTCAACTCTCCTTTTTTGGGAATACGGGTTTTGGGAATACCGGGTTTGGGGAATGCCGGGTTTGGGGAATGCCGGCGTGTGAATTTTATACGCCTGAAACGGGGGAAATGTCCATGGATTTGAAGCGTTCGCAGCGGCCAGATTGAATTTTCACAGGCTCGTCACCTTATAAAGACTCGGTAGGTGGCGCGCCCACAGCCCTGAAGAATCACCATGAGTCCTGAGAAGGTGTGCCCGTTCATCGCAGCCCCATCGCGATGAGCGGGCGGGCGGCCACCCCAGTTCCTCCGCACCTGAATTCAGGACGGAATCCGGTCAGCCCAAGTCGGGATTTTCCGACCTGAGAGTCCACGAACCCTTAGCCGCCTGTTATTAACTTTCCCGCCACCCACGCGAAAGTTAATAACAGGCTCTATAGCTCAAGCATTTCCAGAAGCTCACCCACCGTCAACCCGTGGTGAGCGACAATCCGCTTGAGGATGTTGGCCAGGGTGCCTGTCTTGATCGGATCATGCCTGGGAATGACTTCGTGATTTTCGCCGTCACGCTGGGTGGTGAGGCGAATGTGCGATCCCTTTTGCCGGGTCGCCTGATACCCCAAGACGTTGAGCGCTTTGACCAGTCGGCGGGTGCCCCAGGTCCGGATTTTCGGACCTGGGAGTCCGCGCCCGCCAACATTTCTCCCGAGCAGGTTTTTCTCTTGACTCGGACTACGGCTAAGCCGCAGCATCCTTCCATGCGCTACGTTTGGGATCCGGCGAAAGACGCTCTGAACCAGCGCGAACACGGCTTGTCCTTGGCCGACGGAATCCCCGCTCTCGAAGATCTGGAGCGAAACGTCTGGCTTGACGATCCATACGACTACGGAGAAAAGCGCATCGTGACCGCGGGGCGCAGCGGCAGCAAGCTGCTCATCGTAGTTTCCACGGAGCTGGCTCAAACCGAAGAGAGCGAAGCGGTCACCAGAATCATTTCGGTGAGAAAGGCCAAATGCTATGAAGAAGACACGTTTAGTTTCGGTCGAGCATAACCCAGGCGATCCGCCGATCAAGACCAACACGGATTGGGCAGCCGTTGCGGCGCTGACCGATGAGCAGATCGAGGCCGCAGTCCGCGATGATCCTGACGCCGCTCCCATCGGGTTCTTCAATATGCCCGGTTTCATTTCCATTCCCAACGTGAAGAAGCTCCGCGAGCGCCTCGGCCTCACCCAGGAAGCCTTTGCCGCCGCCTATCGCATCCCCGTAGGAACCCTGCGCGACTGGGAGCAAGGGCGCAAACGCCCCGACGCCCCCGCACGCGCTTATCTCACCGTCATCGCCCGCAACCCTGAAGCCGTAGCCGATCTATTGAGACAAGCAGCATAGAGACTGTGCCCCCGCTCCAGCTTTTGGGACCTGGAAGTCTAGGGAACGCGCCCCAGATCCCAAAAAATTCTCAAGAGGCCTGGTAACTCCGCACCCACTCCAGAATCGACCGGACCGCAACCCCACTGGGGCCTTTGGCGATGGATGGCTTGTTCTCTTCGAGCCACGCCAGGCCGGCAATATCCAGATGAATCCACGGAGTCTCCTCGACAAAAACTTTGAGAAACTCGGCTGCCGTGATGGCTCCGCCCCAACGCCCACCGGTGTTCTTGATATCGGCAATGTCGCTCTTGATCTGCTCGGCGTACTCTTCGCCCAGCGGCAAGCGCCAAAACTTTTCACCGGAGACAGCGAGCGCTGCGTCGAATTTGGCGTAGGTCTCATCGTCGTTCGAGAAAGCGCCGGCGATGGCGTGGCCGAGAGCGACAACGCAGGCTCCGGTGAGCGTGGCGGCGTCGATCAGGTGAGTGGCGCCGAGCTGGCGGGCATAAGTCAGTCCGTCGGCCAGCACCATGCGGCCTTCGGCGTCGGTGTTGATGACCTCGATCGTTTTGCCGGGCTTGTCGGCGGAGAAGGGCATGGCCGTCTGCACATCGCCGGGTTTCTGGGCCTTGCCATCGGGCATGTTTTCAGCGGCGCAGACAACGGCCAGCACGCGTACTTTCGGCTTGAGCAGGGCGATGGCGCGCATGGCGCCCAGCATGGCCGCGCCGCCGGACATATCGGTCTTCATCTCTTCCATATTGGCGGATGGCTTGATGGAGATGCCGCCGGTGTCGAAGGTGATGCCCTTGCCGACCAGGCCCAAAGTCGGACCCATGTAGGGTCCGTCCTTCACGCCCTCCGGCTCATAACGCAGAACGATCAGGGCGGGCGGTTCCTCGGAGCCCTGCGAGACGCTCCAGAAGGAGCCCATCTTCAGCTCGTGCAGCTTTTCGGTGGAGTGGACTTCGCACTTGAGGCCGACTTCGGCGGCCATCTGCGCGGCGCGCTGGCCGAGCATCGTCGGAGTGAGCTTGTTGCCCGGCTCGTTGACCAGCGAACGGGTAAAGTTCTGGCTCTCGCCCAGGATGACGCCCTCGGCAAACGCTGCCTGAGCCGCGCTCTTGTCGGCGTTCGGTGGCGCGGCCACGGTGAATGATTCCACGCTGCGGTCCGTGCGGTCGCTGCGATAGGTGTCCGGGTCGAAGTCGCCCACAAAGGCGCCCTCGACGGCGGCGCGCACACTTGCCGCTTGGGGCAATGTCTCAGAGTTATTTTCAGGCAGGGCAAGAACCAGCTCGCGAATGCCGCGCGGCTTGGTGAAGCGGACGGCGGTTCCGGCGGCAGTACGGACGGAGTGGACGGTGGCCTTGGCCTGTTTTCCCAGGCCGACCAGCAGCAGGCGCTTGGCGGCCAGGCCGGCCGGGGCGTGCAAGAGCAGCGTCTCGTTGGCTCCGGCCTTGAATTCGCCGCTGGCGACGACGGCGGAGGCGGCGGCCAGGACAGCGGCGTCAGCGGTCAGCAGCACGGGCTCGGGCTTGGCGTCAGAGTCTTTCGAGGTTTGGGCGTCGGCGGCCAGAACGGCCAGCAGTTCGGTCTCGATTCCGGCTAGAGAAGCAAAAGTGAGTTGGGTCTGCATAGCCCTTATTATTTCACTGCTGGGAGCGAATGGGAGAAGAGTCGGCAAGGTGAGTTTTGCGCTATTCCACTTGAGGCGCTTTAGCCGGTCTCAGATCTTCCACTCGGACAGCGAAGGGCGGGGCGCCGGGGAAGCCTTGGATCGAAATGCCACCCTAGCCTGTCAGTTCATGCAGCCAGCGTGATAAAGTATTGCAAATGCAAAAAACCATGGGCTATCTGGGCATAGTAGATAGGTCCGGATTTTACTATTTTCTCTTCTTTTTATCGGGATTTCCGGCACTTCTCTACCAAATCGTATGGCAGCGGACACTCTTCACGATATATGGGGTCAACATTGAATCGGTAACCATCATCGTTACCGTTTTTATGCTGGGCCTGGGGATGGGCAGTCTTGCAGGCGGCTGGTTTTCTGCGCAGAAGGGAACCAGTCTGCTTTTCTCCTTTGGACTTATTGAGTTCACTGTGGGACTGTTTGGCGCGGCTTCACTTTGGATCTTTCATCGCGTTGGCACTTTCACCGCGGGAAGCTCGACTCTCGCCACCGGCTTGATCGCATTTGGTCTGCTGCTGGTGCCGACGATGCTCATGGGAAGCACACTGCCTCTGCTGGTCGAGCATTTCGTCCGACGCACGGGGAATACGGGAGAGTCGGTTGGCATACTCTACTCGGTCAACGCGCTTGGCTCCGCGGCGGCTTGTTTGGCAGCCGCGTGTCTGCTCATGCGGTTGCTGGGCGAATCGGGAACGGTGAGACTGGCGGTCTGTTTCAATCTGATGGTAGGCGCCACCGCATTGGTCCTCCAGGTCAAAGATTCTGCTCCGGTCTTGCGCAAGCCGCAGCCGGTGTCTGGAACGCGGCAGGATACCCTTCCACTTTGGATCGGAATGCTGCTCGCCGGCGTGACTGGATTCATCGCATTGGCCTATGAAATCGTCTGGTACCGCCTCTACGCCTTTGAATCTGGAGGGTTGGCGCCCACTTTTGCGCTGCTGTTGGCCTTTTATCTGGCGGGGATTGCCTACAGTTCGTTTGCGGTGCACGAAGCTTGCAGGCAAAAACTTGGCAACAACCTCGGCGGCACGCTTGGAGCCAGCGCCAGTGTTGTGCTGCTAGGAACGATTGCCGCCTTTCTGGTTGGACCCGCGCTCGCCTTCTGGGTCGTCCACTGCGGCGCGGTGAGCTCCATGAGCGATGTCTTCGTGTTCATCGCGGCAGCGCTGCTGGGAGCGGCCTTTCCCCTTCTGAGCCACGCGGCCATCGATCCCCGGCGAAACTCAGGCAAATCCATCAGCTTTCTCTATGCGAGCAACATCGCAGGTTCCACCCTGGGGAGCTTCCTGGTGGGTTTTGTGGTTCTCGATCATTGGTCCACACGCGCCACATCGCTGCTCCTGCTCGGCCTGGGGTTCATCGTGGCTTCCGTGCTTGCGGTCCTTTCCGGGCCAAAGGCGCACAAGAGAATCTTTATTGTCGGGGGCGCCGCCTGCCTGGCCCTCGCCTTGGCGTCGGGTCCGCTCTACTCCGGCATCTACGAACGGCTGCTGTTCAAATCGTCCTACGGGAGCAGCGTAAAGTTCTCCCGTCTGGCGGAGAACCGGAGTGGCGTGATTGCTGTTTACCCAGTCGCCGTTCCCCCCGGCTACCTGACCCAGGCGGTGTATAGCGGAGGCGCCTACGACGGGCAGGTCAACACCAATATCATGCACGATACGAACCTGCTATTTCGCGCCTTTGCGGTCTGCGGTCTCCACGCCAAGCCGAAGGACATGCTCATCATCGGCCTCGCCACCGGGGCGTGGGCGCAAGTCGTCGCAAACAATCCGCAAGTCGAGCGAGTCACGATCGTCGAAATCAATCCCGGTTTTCTGCCGCTGATCCGCCAGTATCCTGAGGTCGCGAGTCTGCTGCGCAATCCCAAAGTTCATATCGTCATTGACGACGGGCGGCGTTGGCTGGTGGGGCATCCTGATCGCCGTTTCGATTTCATCCTGATGAATACCACGTGGAATTATCGCGCAAACACTTCCAATCTCCTGTCGACAGAGTTCATGGGCCTCCTGCGGGAGCATTTGAATCGCGGAGGAATCGCCTACTACAACACAACATGGTCCGGCGAGGCCCTGGCCACGGGCGCATCCGCATTTCCGTATGCACTTCGGGTTTACAACTTTCTGGCCGTAAGCGACAGCCCGTTTACCCTCGACAAGAGCCTCTGGAGAACAGCCCTGACCAACTATCGAATTGAAGGGCGCCCGGTCTTCGATTTGAATAAACCAGATCAACGCGCACGGCTTGAGGAGGTCTTGGATGTGGCTGATCAGCTGGACGTTCCCAATGGGCTGCTCGAATCGCGAACCAGCTTGCTGAGCCGGTTAAGGGGCGCAGGGCGGATCACCGACGACAATATGGGAACGGAATGGTCTTCACGGAGCCAACCCTGAGCCACTTCAGGTCAGCCCGGTCCGTTGGGGCGCCTGGAGCTCGATCGTCAACGGTCGGCGAAGCAGGCCATGAACCGGCGGGGTCAGGGCATGGGAGCGGGTTGATTCGATTGACCGGATTGCGCCCGCACGATGCCCCCGGCCCAGTCCCTCATCAGCGCCCCATGCGGTGCTTGCTGGCGTTGACGGCGGCGCGGGCTTCGCGGTCGGCCTCGCGGCGCTTTTCGGTCTCGCGTTTATCCCAATCCTGCTTGCCCTTGGCCACGGCCAGCTCGCACTTCACCCGCCCGTTGCGGAAGTAAAGCCGGGTGGGGATGAGCGTGTGGCCCTTGATCTGCGTCTTCGACAGTAGCTTGCGAACTTCTTCGCGGTGCAGGAGCAGTTTGCGGGTGCGCGTTTCGTCGTGGTTGGCCATGTTGCCGTGGGAGTAGGGACCGATATGCAGATTGAGCAGAAACGCCTCGCCGTTCTGAATAAGGCCGTAGGAGTCCCGAAGGTTGGCTTTGCCCTCGCGGATGGACTTGACTTCGGTTCCGCGCAGGGCAACGCCGGCTTCAAATTTCTCCAGCAAAAAGTAGTTGTGGCTGGCGGTGCGGTTGTGCGCCGCGTCGCGTTCGCCCGAGGCCACCGGGTCGCGGGGCCGCGCCGGCTTCTGCGGGCCGGGCGCCTTTGGCTGAACGATTACGTGACTGGTTTGGCGTGCCATTGCGGGGAGTCCTCGAATCTCCATCCTAGCATTCGCGCTGTTTGTAGCGGCTTTGTAGCCGAGCTTTGCTAAAATGGGGCATCGTAGAATGAAAAGTTTTACCAGTGGTCATTGCGTCTGGGCGGCCAAGGCGGCCCACAAGGGTACGGCAGGTTGTTTCTGCCGGCCGAGACGCCGGGGAGTTCGATGAACCGCCGCATTGTTGCTCCGGCTGCCTCCAGAGCAGTTTTTTGGGTTGTCCTTCTTGGCGTCCTGGCGGTCTTCTGCCTGCCGGGCGCCTTGCTTCATGCCGAGTCGGCCAATAAATTCTACAAGCTGGGCCAAAGTGCCGAGGCGCACGGGGACTATGATGCCGCCTTCGACAACTTCGAGAAGGCTTACAACAAGGATCCCAAGGATTTGCGCTACCGGATCGCACTTTCTCGCGTGCGCGAGACAGATTCCGCGGCCCACATGACCAAGGGGCGCAATCTGCTGGCCGCCGGCAACGAGCAGGGGGCGCTGACTGAATTCCTGCGCGCCTCCGAGATCGACCCCGGCAATGAGGCCGCGCAGCAGGCGATTGCCGGGCTGCGGAAAAAGAGCGGAGAAGCAACGCCTGCGGCCGAGAACAGCATTCCGCAAGCGGCAGGCGCACAGGATGAGATCAACTCGATGGGCGAGCCGCCGGAGCTGAAGGCGCTTTCCAATCAGCCGCTGACCCTGCACATGACCGAAGACTCGAAGGTGATCTATGAAGCCATCGGGAAGGCCGCCGGAGTCAATGTCATCTTCGATCCGGACTATCATTCCCAGCGTATCCAGGTCGATCTGGCCAATGTGTCGCTGATCGACGCGCTGCGCATCGTGGCCACCATCTCCAACACCTTCTGGCGTCCGGTCACCGGCAACACCGTTTTCGTTGCCCAGAATACGCGCGCCAAGCGCATGGAACTGGACGAGGAAGCAGTACAGACCTTTTATCTTTCAAATGCCTGGCAGCAGAACGACCTGACCGACGTGCAGACCGCCATTCGCAATGTGCTGACCAACGTGAAGGCATACGCCGTGGCCAGCCAGAACGCCATTGTGATCCGGGGAACGCCGGACGAGCTTCTGCTGGCGCAGAAGCTCATCGACGATCTGGACAAGGCGCGTCCCGAGGTGGTGGTGGACATCGCGGTCATGGAAGTGAGCAAGAACTGGGAAAAGAATCTGGGCATCTCCTGGCCGCAGAGCGTCGGGGTGACGTTGCAGACATCGACCAGCACCAGCACAAGCAGCAGCAGTAGCAGCAGCAGTAGCACCAGCACGACCCCGACTCTTTACGATCTGTCGCACTTGAAGGCGTCGGATTTTGCCGTGACGATCGGCACGGCCACGGCCAACATGCTGCTGACCGATTCAAACACCAAGATTCTGCAGAATCCCCGCATCCGGGCCACTGACGGGCAGAAGGCCACCATGAAGATTGGCGAACGGGTTCCGATCGCCACCGGTTCCTACCAGTCGACCTTGACCTCCACCACCACCGCGCTGGCCGAAACGCAGTTTCAGTACATCGATGTCGGCGTGAACATCGAGATGACGCCGACGATCCACTACGACGGCGATGTCACCCTCAAGATCAAAATCGAGGACAGCTCGGAAGGCAACAACGTGACCATCAGCAACGTGACCGAGCCGATCATCATCCAGAAGGTGGTGGACCAGGTGATCCGGCTGCGCCAGGGCGAGGCCGCGATTCTGGGCGGCATTCAGGAACATCAGGACACCGCGAGCTGGAGCGGCCTCCCCGGGTTGAGTTCGATTCCCATCCTCAGATACCTTTTCGGTTCCAAGGATCACACCATCACCAGTGACGATCTGGTCTTTCTGGTGGTGCCGCACATCGTCCGCTCGCAATCTCTCGAATCGGCGAATCTGCGGATGGTCGATACCGGCTCGGGGCAATCGATTGAACTGCGCCATCTTCCAGCGCAGGGAAGCGGCTTGAACCCGGTTTTGAACCAGGGCTCAGGTCCGGCTATAGCGCCTTCGATGCGCCGGCCGGGCGGCACGCGGAGCTTCGGGACGGTTCCGGGCCAGAGCGCCATGGAAGCGGCTCCGGCGGCTTTGGCCGAGATGAGCCAGGTCGCGGAGAGAAACGGCAATCTCGCCTCGAACTCCCTTTCAACCGCCTCGCCAGCAGCGAGTCCGACGATTTCGCCAGCCGCCATGCCCCAACAACCGGCGATGGCGAGTCTCTTGCTGACTTCGCCTGGCCCGGTCGCCGCCGGCGCCAGTTTCAAGATTCCTGTGGTGCTGAACGGAGGAACGGACATCGCATCGGTTCCCCTGCAGATTCAGTACGATCCGGCCAAAGTTTCGCTGATCAACGTGGACACCGGAAACTTTCTTGACCGCGATGGGCAACCGGTGGCGCTGGTCCACCGGGACGACGGGCCGGGCAACCTGACCATCGTCGCCTCGCGTCCGCCGGGAGCTGCCGGGGTGAGCGGAACGGGCGTGATTTGCGTCCTCGGTTTTCAGGCCAAGTCCGCTGGGGATAGCGTCGTCGCCATCACCCGCCCAGGGGCGGTCACCAGCGCCCAAAAGCAGTTGGCGGTCCAGGGCGGGCAGGTCACCATCCAGGTGAAGTAAAGTGGCGGGCCCGCGTTTGTGCGGGCCTTGCCGATAGGGTTCATGCCATGAAGCAAGCCCCGCCAATCCGGTTCGGACACCCTCGGGAACGGGGGCTTACGCTGGTCGAGCTGATTGTGACCGTGGCGATTCTCTCGATTCTTGCTTCGGCGGCGATTCCCATGGCCCGCTTCGAGGTGAAGCGGCGCAACGAGCGGATGCTGCGCTACGACCTGTGGATGATGCGCGACGCCATCGACCATTACAAGGATGCGGCCGACAGGCACGCCTTCCAGATCAAGCTCGACAGCCAGGGGTATCCGCCCGACCTGGAGACGCTGGTCAACGGTGTGGACGTACAGGGCAAAAAATTGAAGTTTCTGCGCCGGATTCCAGTGGACCCCATGACCGGCCAGGCCGACTGGGGATTGCGCTCGATGCAGGATGATCCTACCTCGGACTCCTACGGCGGGCAGAGTGTTTTCGATGTATATTCCAAATCCACGGGCACGGCCCTGGATGGGACCAAGTATGCTGACTGGTAGCGGATCAGGAGGATGCGGTGCGCGGGATTCGACAACAAGACGCGGGCTTTACGCTGATCGAGCTGATGATCGTCATGGCCATCATCGGCGATGCTGACGATGGTGGCCATTCCCAACTTTATCGGGGCCGTCAAGGCAGGCGAGGGAAGCGGTGCTCAAGGAAGACCTGCACGTGATGCGGGCGGCCATCGACTCCTACACCATGGACAAGGAAAAGGC
>CAWBHO010000027.1:0-11795 GCA_963788415.1 uncultured Acidobacteriaceae bacterium
CTTCTGGTGACACCTGACAGATTACGTATTGCTCTGAACGCCCTGCATCCGATGCACGCTCGCGAGCACCGCGTTGGCGATATCGGTGGCGTTGGTTCCCTTGAGCTTGGCCACCGTGAGGGTGACCGCCGGATACTGTTGCGGCGTTTGATGAGAAGCCGCGCTGGTGGTGCCAAAGAGCACGTAATTGGAAGGCTCCGCCGGGCCATCGATCAGCTTTTCCGCCACGTCGCGCAGATAGACGGGCCGCCCGTGGTCCACGGCGACCACTACGGATTCAAGGTCTTCGCGGCTGGTGAACAGATTGCCGGCATCCACCTCGATTTCGCGGTTGTTCTCGGCAAAGCTGCCCGCCTGCAAGCTTGCATTTGCCGCTTGGAGATGCCCCACGATAGCCAGCGGCGACAGACCATAGGCGTTGAGCTTGGCGGGGCTGAGCACGATGCGCAGGTTGCGCGGTAGCCCGCCGATCACCGAAGTCTCCGAAACGCCGGGAATCTGCTGAATATTGTGCTGCATTTCGTCCGCGATGGCCCGCAGTTGATAGCCGCTGTAGTGTGCTCCCCACAAGGTCAAAGTCAGGATGGGGACATCGTCGATGGTGCGCGCCTTGATGATGGGCTGCGAAACGCCCGGCGGCATCTGGCCGAAGTTGGAATAGAGCTTGCTGTACACCTTGATGAGCGCGTCTTCCTGCGGCGTGCCCACCAGAAAGCGCACGATCACCAGGCTCTGCCCGGGGCTGGAGATCGAGTACACGTACTCGACGCCCGAAATCTGATGCACCAGCCTTTCAATCGGCAGGGTGACGCGCTGCTCGACCTCGGCCGGCGACGCGCCCGGCATGGCGGTGGTAATGTCCAGCATCGGCACGAGAATCTGCGGATCTTCCTCGCGCGGAATCACCCCCACGGCAAAGATTCCCAGAGCCAGCGACGCGGCAATGAAGAGCGGCGTCAGCTTCGAGTTGAGAAAGGTGTGCGCCAGCCAGCCGGCCACTCCCATGGGCTGCTTCATGGCTGGCTCCCGGTGTGCGATTCGACGATCCGCTTGCCCGCCAGGTCGCGGTCCAAAGGCTGATCGACGAGTTTTTCGCCGCCCGCGATGCCCGACAGAACTTCGACAAGATTGCCTTGCGCTGCGCCCAGAGTCAGGTAGCGGAGCTGCGCAATGCCCTGGCCGTCAAGCACATACACGCAGGCCAGTGAGCCGCGCTCAACCACGGCGGAGCGCGGAACCAGCGTCGCCTGGTGGAATCCGTTGGGAAACTCCGCCGAACCATACTCCCCGGCGCGCAGCTGGCTTGAAGAGGGCAGGTCGATCTTTACCAGAAAACTGCGGCTGGAGGGGTTGGCGGCGGGGTCGATCTCGGCCACCGTTCCGCTCAGATTCGCGGTGCCCGCTCCGTCGATGGCAACCTGCACTTTCATCCCCCGGTGAATCGCGCCGATCGCCGGCTCGTCCACGGATGTGTCCAGTTGCAGATTCCCGGCCCGGTCCACCTGGAGCAGCGGCACACCCGGCGTGGCCAGCGTTCCCGGATCGGCCAACCGCGCGGTCACGACACCGTCGAAGGGCGCCACCAGGCGCGCATAGCCGAGCGTGGTGCGCGCGCCGCTCTGCTGGGCCTGGGCTGCTTTCGTCTGTGCGCGGGCCGCGTTGTACCGCGCATTGGCGGCCTGGGCGCGGCGCGAAACCTCGTCCATCTCCTGCGGGCTCACGCTTTTTTCGCTCTCTAGTTGCCGGTAGCGCGCCAGGGTGCTGGCCGCCAGTTGCGCATCGCTTTCAGCGGCCGCCTGCCCGTTTTCCGCCGCCGTCACCGTCGCCTGCGCCTGCGCCGCCGAGGCCCGCAAATCCGCGTCGTCGAGCACCACCAGGGTTTGCCCCGCGCGCACGCTGTCGCCCGAGCGCACCAGCACCTGACGGATGCGCCCGGCCACCTGCGCCGAAACCGTGGCGCTTTCCCGCGCCTGAACGGTTCCCGTGGAGCGAATGTTGAGTGGAACCTGCTGCTGCCGGCTCTCGACCACCCGCGCCTGCACCGTTTCGACCGCCGCCAGCGAGGCCGGTTGAGGGCCGTGGCAGCCAGCCGTCAGCATTGCGCAAGCGGTGAGCACACAACCGGAAAACAGAATCTTCATTGCAAATCCTCCGCTCGATCGGGAGTCAGCGTCCCCGTCGCGTAAAGCAGTTCGGCGTAGGCCACGGCATTGCCGTAAACGGCGTGCCAGTAGCTGGTCTGGCTCTGCCGCTCGGCGTCTTCGGCGCGCAGCAGATCGGTGATGGTGGATAGCCCCGCGCCGTAGCGGTTCTTGAGGATGCGCAGGCTTTCGGCCGACTGATCCATCGCCGCCCGCGCGGTTTCGAGCGAAAGCTGCGCCGTTTGGCGGTGAATGCAAGCCTCATTGACCTCGAAGCGCACACGCTGCTCGGAGGCCATCCGTTGCGCGTCGATCTTCGCTTTCGCGGCGCGCTCCCGCGCCAGTTCGGACCGCTTGCCCAGGGGCAGTAGATCGACGCTGATCTCGACGCCGGCCACCCAGTTGTTGCCTCCCGTGCCGGCAAAAGACGTGCGATCTTCTTCCCAGTTTCCGTAAGCGCTCACCTGCGGACCGAACGCCGATTTTGCCGCTCCCAGCGCCGAGGCCTGCGCCGATTGCGCTTCCGCCAGCGCAGCCAGGTCGGGCCGCGTTTTGGCCGCCGTCGCTAGAGCCTCATCGAGCGGCTGCGATGGAAACACGTGCGGCTCAATCGGCTCGAGCGCCGTGGCTTTCAGATCCGGCGCGCCCATCGCCTCGCGCAATCGCGCCCAGGCGATTTCGAGTTCGCCTTGCGCCGCGATCAGCTCTTCCTTGCGCGCGGCCACGTTGACTTCAGCCGACATCCGGTCCGACGCGACCGCCAGTCCAGCCTTGACGTGCTGGTCGGCCGAGGTCAGCAGCGCCGCCGCGCTCGCCTGCTCCTGCTGGGCGACGGCGATCTGCCGCTGCGCGTAGGGCACCGACTGGTAGGCCTCGACCACATCGAGCACAATCCGCTGATTCACTGCCTTGGCCGATGAGGCGGCGCTCTTGCGCATCAGGTCGGCGCTGTGAATCTGCCTCTGGGTTTTGAACGAGTCGAAGGCCATCCAGGAGCCGGAAAACCGCGTGGCAAAGTTGCCAATGGGCTGCGGCGTGTTCAGCGCGTTCAGCGCAAGGTCGGCTTCGGTGAACTGCCGCTGGCGCAAATGCGTTCCAAAGGCGTAAACCGGGTCGTCGCCCCGGGAAATGTCTTCGGTGAAGTTGAGCCGTGGCAGCAATTGAGTGCGCGCCTGCGCGGCCCCCGCCTCGGCTTCCTGGTTGCCGGCGCTGGCAATTGCGGCCGCAGGACTTTCGCCCAGAGCCTCGCGGATGGCCTGGCCCAGCGTCAGCGCCGGGGGCCCCACGGACAGGTCTTCGTCCACGGGGTGGAGCGGCTGTTGCGCCGCTGCGGCCAGGCTTCCGAATGCGAGCAGCCCAGATGCGAGCAGGAAAACGAGCCAGAAATTGCGATCATGGTGAGGCATCATGGGGTTTCCTCGGCGGATGCGTTCACACGAAGAAAGCCCTGGCGCGGTGGGTTCGTTACAAAAAAGTGCAGAACAAGATTTTTCTGCGCAAATCAGCTTCTTCGTTTTCGCAAGACCCAGGTCGTCATGCAGCGGTAATCCTGCACGATGGTCGTCTTCAGCGGGTCCACCAGCACGGCGTTCATCTCCTCGGTCAGGCCCAGCAGCATCTGCTTCGTCCACGAGGAACCACTCTGATCCGTCGGGAATCAGGAAGACATTGCCCCGCAGCCGTTGGAAGTCCATTCCAATCCTCGAGCCCAGCCGGCAAAAGAGCATCCCGCCCGGCTTGACCGCCCGCCAAAGCTCTGCCAGCATGGCCCGGAAGTGCCGCTCGTCGCGAGCAAAGTGAAGCACCGCGCTGCGAGAGCACCACATCGGCGATGCCATCGGGAAACGGCAGCCGCTCGACCGAGCCCACTTGAAAATTCTCCTCCGGCAACCCGGTCTCAAGCGATGCGGACAGTTGGCGGACGTGCGCCACAGCCTCGGCGTCTTCGTCGAGAGCGAAGACCTTGCACCCGGCACGCAGCAGATACACCAGGTTGCGCCCAAAACCGCATCCCGCGTCCAAAACACACATGCCAGGCGCGATATTTCCGCGCAGAATCTGATCGAAGACGTAGATGTCGATCTGCCCGAACTGCTCTTGAATGCTGAGCGTCATGACGCGCCTTTCCCATCGTCTCGAACTCAAACCGGGGTGATTTCCGCGCCGTAGCCGCCGCCCCGTCTCTGGTCAGACTGTGGCCGATTGATAGGATCGGCAAATTCGGTCGGGATTCGAGCTGTCAGGCTTCGAGCGCGGTCAGAATCTGCGGAGCCAGTTGGCTCACATTGCCGGCCCCGAGCGTGAGGATCAGGTCGCCTTCCCTGGCCTGCGTGAGCACGGCGGCAATGGCGGCGGAAAAATCCGGCGCAAATTGAACCTGCGGGCCTTCGATATGGCTGGCTAGGCGCTCGGCCGTCACGCCGGGAATGGGTTCCTCGCTGGCGGCGTAGATGGGCAGCACGACGACCGTGTCCGCGTCCTCGAACGCGCCCCGGAACTGCTCCATCAGATCAAGAGTGCGGGAATAGCGGTGGGGCTGGAAGACGACATGAATCTTCCTGTAGCCGCACTCGCGGGCGGCGGCCAGCGTGGCGCGAATCTCCGTGGGGTGGTGGCCGTAGTCGTCCACCACGGCCACGCCGCGCGCCGTGCCGCGATGCTGAAAACGCCGGTCCACGCCGCGAAAGTGGCTCAATCCCAAGGCAATCTTGTCCGCGTCAACGCCCAGTTGGTGAGCGATGGCCACTGCTGCCGTCGCGTTGAGCACGTTGTGGCGCCCCGGAACATGGAGTTCAAAGGGACCGAGCAGCCCCTGAGCCGTGGTCACCTGGAAGCGCGCAAAGCAGCCCGGCTTGGAATCCAGAAACTCCAGCCGGTAGTCGGCCCCATTCGCCACTCCGTAGGTGAAGACGCGGCGCTGAGCGCGGGGCAGAATCGCCGCCAGCAGCGGATTGTCCAGGCAGGCCGTGACCGCGCCGTAAAAGGGCAGCTTGTCCATGAAGGCCAGGAAGGCTTGCTCGACATCGGCCATGTCGTGGTAGCAGTCCATGTGCTCGCGGTCGAGATTGGTCACCACGGCCAGAATCGGCGAAAGCTTGAGGAAGGAGCGGTCGCTCTCGTCCGCCTCGGCCACCAGATAGCGCGAGCTGCCCAGCTTGGCATTCGAGCCCAGCGCGTCCACCCGGCCGCCCACCACGACGGTCGGGTCCAATCCTCCCGCGGCCAGCACCGAGGCCACCATCGACGTGGTCGTCGTTTTGCCGTGCATTCCGGCGATGGCGATGCCATATTTCAGGCGCATCAGCTCGGCCAGCATCTCGGCGCGCTGGATGACGGGAATCTTGCGCGCCCGCGCTTCCACCACCTCAGGATTCGTTGCGCTGACGGCTGAGCTGGTGACCACCACCGTGGCGCCGGCCACATTGTCGGCCGCGTGACCCTCGTAGATGGTGGCGCCCATCCGCGCCAGGCGATCGGTGACCGCGCCGCGGCGCAAATCGGAGCCTGAAACCTTCATATCGAGGTTGAGCAAGATCTCGGCAATACCGCTCATGCCGATGCCGCCGATACCGATGAAGTGCGCGTGCTGGGAGGTGGCAAACATGGGATATGAAACTCAACTTTAACATGAGGCGCGCGTAAAGCCGTACACTCCGCGCGGGTGCGTCTTCAGCGATCGGCGGGTTTGGGCTCGCAGTTTCCGGGTTTATTCCGGAAGCGTGTAGTCGAAATCGTAGGAGTGCTTTCCGTTTTCGATGTGAATGGTGAAAGTGCCCTCGATGCCTTGCAATTCCCCTTTTCCGGAACCGGGAACCACGATCACGGACATCTTGAGCCCATTCCGATCCATGGTGGCCATGTGTTGCAGGGCGAAGCTGCCGCGCCTTCCCGCCAGCGTCCCCGTTACCATTTCGATGGCCACGTATCCGGCAGCTCCCTGCTTCGGATCGCCGCCCGAGAACATTTCGCCCTGAGTGGTCGCTTCCAGGTCACCGTGAATCTGCTTGTCGATGGAAAAGCGGCTCAGCCCCTCGGCTGGGGCCGGCGTAAGCGGGTGGACGTCCACTGTGAAAGTGCCGTGCGCATGGTGCATCGTGGGAGCCTCCTTTTGCTGTGCGAATGCCAGCCCTGGGAGCAAAGAAATGGTCAGAAGGATGGAAAGCAACGTGTGCCCGCGCAGCCGGCGCAGAAATCCGGCGCAAATGCCGCTCTGCTCTCCGAACCCAGACCAACGGGCGGCCTTCATCAAAGACTCGTTCGAATCGTTTCGCACGGGATCGTCGGTCGTTGCATCGCGCATGGAATCCTCCCGATGCCTGTTTCTCGCCGGGGAAGAAAAGGTTAAACGACAGAGCGGGAGCACCGCAACCTGGGAATTGAAATTGATGTCTGCTTCAATGCCCTGCCAACTGCTCCAGTAGCGTATCGAAGTCCTCGAGACGCCCGTATTCGATGATGACTTTGCCGTGGCCGTCGTGGTCTTCGATGTGAACCTTCAGGCCGAGGGCGCGCTGCAACCGCTCCTGCACCTCGCGCACATTGGGATCGATGGGCGGCTCCGGCTTGGGGTCTTTTTTGGCGGCGCGCTCGGGGTGCAGAAGGCCCTGCACATAACTTTCCGTCTGGCGAACAGAAAGCGAAAGTGAGATCGACCCTTTTGCGCTGCCTTCTCCATCTCTTCGGCGTATTCAAAAGCCAGCAGCGCGCGCGCATGGCCAAAGCTCAGCTCACCCGCCTCGACGCGAGCCTGCACCGTGGCCGGCAGACGCAGCAGACGCAGAAAATTGGCCACCGTGGCGCGATCCTTGCCGGTGCGCACCGCCATCTGTTCCTGAGTCATGTGAAATTCGCGCGAGAGCCGCTCGAAGGCGCGGGCCTGTTCCATCGGGTTCAGGTCGGCGCGCTGCAGGTTCTCGACGATGGTGATTTCCATCGCCTGCTCGTCGGAAACCTGGCGCAAAATGGCTGGAATTGTGCTCTTGCCTGCCAGTGTCGAGGCTCGCCAGCGCCGTTCGCCGGCGATCAACTGGAAGCGGCCGTTGGCTGAGCGGGCGCACCAGTACCGGCTGCACCACGCCATTTGCGGCGATGGACGCAGCCAGCTCGGCCAACTGCTCCTCCTGGACCAGTGAGCGTGTCTGGTAGGGATTGCGGTCAATCTGGTCGAGGGGAATCTCGCGCGGCTTGCCTTCCTTTGCCTCGGCAGCGGCGGGTGCGGGAGTGGAAGCGGCGGGAACGCGCGGCAGCAGGGAGTCCAGCCCCTTGCCCAGGGCGCGGCGTTTTGTATCCGGTAGCGGCGACGGTCATGGTACAAAATCCTCAGTTCGAATAAGGGGCAAAACCTTTGAAGTCTGCAATCTGGGAAGAATTGAAGAGCTTTCGGCGGCGTGCGTTCAAGCAGCCGTCACGAGTTTGGCAAGAGGCGGGCATCTGCCTCCGGCTCGTGCTGCGGCAGAGGCGCGCCGCCAGTTTTGGAGGGGGCCTCGATGTGATTACGCGCCATGAATTCACCGGCCAGCTCAAAGTAGGCCTGGGTTCCTCGCGAACGTGCATCGTAAAGGGCGACGGGCTTGCCATGGCTGGGTGCCTCGGCCAGCCGCACGTTGCGCGGGATCACGGTGAGGAAGAGCCGCTCCTTGAAGTATTCCCGCAAGGTTTCCGTCACCTGCTGGGCCAGATTGGTGCGGTCGTCGTACATGGTCAGCAGGACGCCCTCGATCATCAGCAAGGGATTGTAAGCGGCGCGGACCCGTTCCAGGGTCGAGATCAGCTCAGAGATGCCTTCCAAAGCGAAGTACTCGGCCTGCATGGGCACAATCAGGGTATTGGCGGCGGCCAGTGCGTTGAGAGTGAGCAGGTCAAGAGCCGGCGGGCAGTCCAGAATCACCAGATCGAAGCTGGTCCTGGACCGGCTCCAGCGCCTGGCGCAGGCGAAGAGCGCGATCCTCGGCCCCGGCCAGCTCGATATTGGCGCCGGTGAGGTTTTTCGACCCGGGCAGAAGCGAAAGAGGTCGATCTCCGTGGGCAGAATCACCTGTTCGGCCGGGGCATCGCCCATCAGCACGTCATAAATGGAATGGCGGTTTTCGTCGCGCTGAAATCCGAGGCCGGAGGAGCAGTTGGCCTGGGGGTCGCAGTCCACCAGAAGGACCTTGAGGCCTTCGAGAGCGAGGCAGGCAGCGAGGTTGATGGCAGTCGTGGTTTTGCCAACTCCGCCCTTTTGGTTGACAACGCCGAGTATCTTGCCCATGGCTTTTCAGAGTAAAGGGATGGCTCGTTTGAAGATAGCGGCTTGCACTGTGGAGAACTGCGCAAAGCTGTGGAAAGCACCTGCGGAGCGGCCAGCGTGAAATGCGCCAAGCGCTTACAGCAGAAGGGTTTCGCGGCGGTGAGCGCAGCCAGGGCGGAAGCCGTGACAAAAGTGCGGATCGGTGGAAAACTTCCCGGATTTGGGGCTTGAAAACAGCAAATTTGGCAGCGGGTTCAACTCGTGCCCGATCTGAACTTGCGCCCATTTTGGGATTTGTCGGGGATTGTTCCACGTGGAACGATCGATCGATTTTGTTGACTTTTTCTGAAATGTTTCACGTGGAACACTTGGCGACCATCGATTCCTTCAATCGGAAGAGCCGGCTTGTCGCGTATCGTGGCTCGTATGGGGAAACTCTCTCCAAGACATGCGGATCGCTCTTGAACTGAGCCTAGAGCCTGTTATGAACTTTCCCACGGGCGCGAAACTCCATAACAGGCTCTTGCCTGGATCTGTCGGGTGACCTGATTTTGGCGGCAATGCGAGACCTCTGCTGCCCGTTTGGGTTGAAGCGTGAAGGCGCTACGCGGAAGCGGTCCCGTTCTCCCTTACGCCAAGCGCAAGCAGTCGATCCAGGCTACCTGGCAGCGGGATTCGCTGAGGCCAGGTAAATTTCGATCCGGCGGCTACCCACTGCGCATCCAGTTCGCTGCCAGTCGTCATCAGAGCCAGCCAGCCAGCCGGGCGAACGAGCTGAGCTGCAGCCGAGACGGCAACTTCCATCCGGTCCACGGCACGCAAAGTAACACAATCGAAGAGTGCGCTGAGCGTCTCGGCACGCCCGGAGTGAACTTTTGCCGCAGCGCCCAGCACTCGAACCGCCTCCTGAAGAAACGCCGCCTTCTTGCCCTGCGACTCGGCCAGAGTGACACTGATCTCCGGTCGGCAGAGGGCGATGGGAAGTCCTGGAAAGCCGGCTCCAGAGCCGAAGTCCAGCAGTGTCTCGATGCCGGCAGGCAGCAGCCGCGCGCATGCAATCGACTCGACAAAGTGGCGCGTCAGAATGCCCTCCTCGTCCCGGATTGCTGTGAGATTGACACGCGCGTTCCAGCGAAGAAGGAGCGAACAATACTCCTCGAACTGGTGGATTTGGCGATTGTCCAGCGGAAGTTGCCCAGCGTCTTCCAAAAAAGCGCTCAGCTTGAAACCAGGGGATGACGCCGCCTCGCTCATCCCTGCATGACCGATTCCAGCCCGGCCGACTCCTCGACCCGCCGTGGCGCCCAAACCACTGCCGCCTGCACAAATGCCGCGAAGATGGCGCGCGATAAGGCGCTGTGGGTGTAGCTCCGCTCGGGATGCCACTGTACCCCCAGGACAAAGTGTTCGGCCGACTTCAATTCAACCGCCTCGATTACTCCATCTTCTGAGCAAACCGCGCACACCTGAAGATGGTCGCCGGCGGTCCGAACGGCCTGATGGTGGCTCGAGTTCACCAGGGGATCGGCCCCATCTGCTTGAGGAATCAGGCCTGCCAAACGCGAGCCAGGCGCAATCCGCACTGGGTGAGCTTCCAGCACATCCCGGCCTGGACGGTGATTCACGGTGGTCTTAAGATCCTGCACCAGAGAGCCGTTCAACCAGACATTCAGGGTTTGAACGCCGTGACAGATGGCCAAAATTGGTTTGCGAAGATTGAAAGCATCCTGCAGCAGTAACTCGTCCACCGCGGTCCGAGCCGCATCCGGTTCGCCGCATTCGGGAATCGGGCGCTCGCCAAATCGTTGTGGATCAACATCATAACGGCTTCCGGGAAGAAGCACGCCCTGCACGCTGGCCAGCAGCTTGGCCACACGCTCCGGGCGCTCATGCAGCGGAACGATGACCGGGGTCGCACCGGCGGAACGCAATGCGGATAGATACGGAGGCAACGAACGCTGATTGTAAGCCGGATCGTTACTGGTGGGCTCGGGAATAGCGATGAGGATGCACATAGCAGCAACAGTGTACTGATAGACGCGGCAAATGCGAAAGCGGTATCCGAGACAGCGTCAATCCCCGGTACCCACAGCGCCAACCTCGACCCTGCCGGACCCATTGATCGCGGGCGCTTGGCGCAGGGTTTCGATGGCCGATCGCAGGCGCGCCGTCAACTCATCTGTCTGGCGAACGGTCATCCCGGCGGTCTCCATCGGCTGGCCGATGCGCAGCGTCAACTCGCCCGGATAAAAGTGGTGGGTATGAATCGGCAGCAGCTCGTAGACCCCGCTGAGCGCAATCGGCACCAGCGGAACCTGTGCCCGAATCGCCAGGTAGGCCGCTCCTGAGAGGAATGGCCCCAGGCCGCCATCCGGTGTGCGCCTGCCTTCGGGGAATACAAACAGCGGCATCCCGGAGCGCAGCGCTTTGGCGGCGGCGCCCAGGCTGGAGAGCGAGGCGCGCGGGTTTACAGTGTCCACCGGCATCTGTCCTGACCGATTTAAGTACCATCCAATGAATGGGATAGACCATAAGTCCTGCCTCGCGAGAATGCGAAACTGAAAGGGCAGCGCGGTGAAAATCACCGGCGTATCCATGTACGAAGTGTGGTTTGAGGCATAGACAGCCGCCGACATTTGGAGCAAATTCTCCGCTCCTATCACTTTGAGCTTCGATCCGGAGGCCCAGATGCAGCCCCGCGCCCACATCCGGGCAACGCCGTGCTGCGCATTGCCCTTCTTGTCCACGAGCGAGAGCAGCAGCGCAACCGTTCCGCAGGCCGCCGTAATCAGCCCGAAGAGCGGCGTCTGGATAAGGTTGGTGCGCCAGCGGCAAATCCAGGGCAGCGGATTGGGACGGCGTCTCATGATTCGATTCCTCCGGCCAGAAGCAGGGACCGCGCCTCGCCCACAAGATAAACCGAACCGGAGATGACGACCGTTCCGGCTCGACCGCGCTCAGCGGCCCATTTCAAGGCCTCTTGAACCGATCCTGCACTGATGGGCAAAGTTCCCGTGGCTCTGGCCGCGGCCTCCAGATCCTCCATCGCAGAGGCGCGCGCCGAGTGAATGGGCGCAAAGATCACCTGCTCAAAGAGCGGAAAGAGAATCTGCGCCATCTCGCTCAACGGCTTGTCGCGCAGGCAACTGAAGATGAGCGTTCGCGGCGTCACCTTCGCATCAAGGCTGCTCAGCGCCGCGCGCAGAGCCCAGACGCCGGCCGGATTGTGCGCCACATCCAAAATCCACTTCACGCCGCACGCCTCGATGCGCTCCATCCGGCCCGGCCAGCGTGTCTGCCGAATCCCCTCGGCAATCGAAGCAGGAGTGACGGGAAAGCCGTGCGCCGAAGCCAGTTCGACCGCCGCAGCGATGGCCAGGGCCACGTTGCGCTGCTGGTGAGCGCCCGTGAGCGGCGAGGCAACC
>CAWBHO010000028.1:0-10048 GCA_963788415.1 uncultured Acidobacteriaceae bacterium
TGAACGTGGTGCTCGGAATCGACGGCGGCGGAACCCGGACGCGCGCCTCGCTCGTGGCCGGGGAACGCCTGCTGGCTCGCGCGGAAAGCGGCTCGATCAAGCGCCTGCGGGTGGGCGCCGAAGCCGCTGAAGCCAACCTGCGCGCACTGCTCAAAGAGGTCTACGCCCAGGCCGGCGTGCGCGGCGTCCGTGCCGCCTCGGCCGGCGTGGCCTCGTCTTCCATGCCTGGCGTCCGGGAGTGGATCGCCGCCGTTTTCGAGGATTTTCATGTCCAGCGCTCGGAAGTCGTCGGCGACGAGGTGATCGCGCTCGACGCCGCCTTCCGCGGTGGAGCGGGAATCCTCGAAATCGCCGGCACCGGCTCGAAAACCGTCGGCCGCGCGCCCGACGGCAGCCTGGAGACGGCCGGCGGCTGGAGTTCGCGGCTGGGCGACGAGGGCTCCGGCTACTGGATCGGCCTCCACAGCCTGCGCCGCGCGCTCGCCGCCCACGACCGAGGACCGGATGATCGGGAGCCGACGCAAATTCTTTTGAAAGTGGGCGAAATCTGGCAAACCCCCAGCCTCGACGATCTGGTCCAGCGCGGCAACGGCACGCCCGAACCGGACTTTGCCGCGCTCGCCCCCGTCATCCACGCGCTGGCCCAGGCCGGCGACCCGGTTGCGGTCGAGGTTTTGCGCCAAGCCGCGGCCGATCTGGTCGAGTTTGTACTGCTGGTCCGCTCGAAACTGCGCCGCAGGCAAGCGCTGGCCGCCGATCTTCCGGCAGCCGACCTTCAGGCTGGCAATCTTGCGGTAGCCGAGCTTCCCGTAGCCTGGACCGGCGGCGTGCTCGAACACATGCCCCTGGTGCGCGCCGCCTTCTTTGCCGGGCTCGAAGCCGCCGCGCCCCGGATGCCCATTGCGCCGGAGCCGGCCGTCCCGCTCGCGGGCGCTCTCTGGCGCGCGGAGCGGCTTCGGGAAGCGGCCTGCTGAAAACAGGCGCAAGCCTCGATCGTTTCAAGGCGCAGCTTCAGCAGGGGCAACCGTTTTCAGATCAGGCGTTTGTTCCCTGACCGAACAGGCCTCAGACCGGTTTCGGCCTCCACGCGAGCCACGCCAGCGTCGCGGCCAGCAGGGTCATCACCAGCGGGAAAATCGGATTGAACAGCGCCATCGTGAAGCACAAGACAGTTCCCAGGCCCACTGTGCACGTAATGATCAGAGCACCGTAGGAGGTCCAGCGCGGAACGAAGATGAGCAATGCCCCGGCCGTATCCAATGCTCCGGAAACGTAGCGGAACCACTGTCCCCAGCCGATTGCATTGAAAAATGGAATCGTCCCCATGGTTCCGGTAAGCTTTTCGATCCCGATCCCCAGGAAAGCCAAGCCCAAAAGGACTCTGAGAAACCATGTGATCATGAGGCGCACCTTTCCAGTCATCCCTGATGTCATCATTCTCTTCCTGGAAGGAAATGGGTCGAACCCGCGATATGAAGTGATCAAAGATCGTGCTCAGATTAGCATTCTTGAATGCTGCAAAGAGGAAAATTTCGGACGCATACGATAACCCCGCCGTATTTTCTCAAAAGGCCGTCCTCTTTGGCCGGGCGCCCCATATCCCGTCTTTCGAACTTGGGAGAGCGCAATCTCCGTGCCGCGCCAGCGCCGCCCGTGGGAAAGTTAATAACAGGTTCTACTTCCACGGGGTATCATTTCCTCAAGACCTTGCAGGTAATTCACTTCAAAACAGCGAGCCTCGATGAAACGGAATTTAGCAGCCGGCACTCTTCGCGCCTTTGTGCAATGGAATCTCACGCTGGCTTGCGTTTTCCTTTTTGCCAGCGCAGCTTTTACGCAGAGCGCCAAGCCCGCCGCGACGACCCAGGCGCGGGCACATGCGACCGTCCCGGTTCTGCTGGTCAGCGACATTCACTTCGAGCCGTTCTGGGATCCAGCCAAAGTTCCGCAACTGGCCGCCGCGCCCATCAGCCAGTGGAATGCGATCCTCGCCGCACCGCCGTCGCCCGATCGCGCGCAGCGCTTTGCCGCCATCGAGCAGAGCTGCCACACCCGCGGTCCCGACACCTCTTTCTCTCTTCTGCAATCCAGCTTGACGGCCATGTCGAAGGCCGGAGCCGGCGCAACCTTTGTCACCGTCAGCGGCGATCTCATCTCCCACGCCTTTGTGTGCAAATACAACGCGCTCCTTCCCCACTCCACAGAGGACGCCTACAGAAGTTTTGTTGAACAAACCGTGGACTACGTGATCGAACAGATCTACGGCGCATTCCCCGGCGTTCCCGTCTACGTGGCCCTGGGAAACAACGACACCGACTGCGGCGACTACCGTTTGGACGCTCACAGCCAGTTTCTTTCTCTCACCGGCCAGCAAGTCACCCGGAACTTTCCCGCCGCGGATCGAGCCGGCGCTCTTACTAGCTTCGCGGCTGGCGGCTATTACAGCATCCCGCTGCCCGCCCCCTTCACGAACGCGCGTTTGCTGGTTTTGAATGACATTTTCATGTCCAAGAATTACGCCTCCTGCTCAGGCCAGCCCGATCCTCGCGCCGCCCAGGAGCAGATCGATTGGCTCGGCCAGCAACTTGCCGAGGCTCGCGCCAAGAAGCAGAAGATCTGGGTCATGGGCCACATCCCGCCGGGAATCGACTTATACGCAACCGCCAGGAAATGGGTCGATGTGTGCGGAGGGCAGAAGCCGGCACTGTTTCTTTCTTCGGAAAAGCTGGCCGATGTGCTGGCAGATTCCGGCGATGCGATCGAGTTAGCCATCTTCGCCCACACCCACATGGACGAACTCCGGCTCTTGAAGAGCGATGCACAGGGTCCGGCAGCAAGCAGGAGCGTCGCTGTCAAGTTGGTCCCGTCCATCTCGCCGATTCACGGAAACCGGCCGGCTTTTATCGTCGCCCAGGTCGATCCCTCTTCGGCTGCACTGGTCGATTACCAGGTCTTCACGGCGTCCAACCTGACCGGCGTCGGTGCCGCATGGAACGAAGAGTACGATTTCGCGCGCAGCTTTGGCGAGCCCGCGTTTTCTTCCTCTTCCGTCAAGAGCCTGATTGCCCGGCTCGCCGCCGATCCCCACGCAACGACCGATGCCAGCCGGAACTACATCGAGGATTTTTCCGCCGGTTATCTCTCCCCCGTGCTGGCCGCCTTCTGGCCACAGTATGTCTGCACTCTGTCGAACAGCACCGCGCAGGCCTTCCGGTCGTGCGTCTGTTCCTCCGCGCAATAAACGAGATTTTCAATAAGTTTCCAGAACATTCTTGAGGCACTGGCTGGATTTTGGGAGATCGTGCAGTGTAGCTTTTGGATTTCTGTAAAGAGCAGAATCAGAAAGGCAGTTGCCCAACGATGAGCCGGGCTTGCTTCACTTCGCCGCAGAGCACAACTCCAGAATCGCTTCGCCGAAGCGCTCTACTTTCGCCGCACCCATACCGCTGATCTCGAGCAATTGCCGGGGATTCGCCGGGCAAGCCTGCGCCACGGCCAGCAGCGTCCGGTCGTACAGCACCACGTAAGCCGGAACCCGCAGGCGTTTGGCCTCCGCCGCGCGCCACTCCTTCAGCCGCGCCGCCAAAGCCTCGCCCTCCGCCGTCAGCGGCGCCGGTTCGGAGACTGCCGGCTTCAGAGCCTTCTCGCGCTCGCCAGCCGCCTTTGACGGCCCACCGTTCCCCGCCGGTTTTGCCTTCTTCGCCCGCGCCGTCGTCGCGCCCCGGCCGCCAAACTCCTCCACCACGCCGTCGCTGATCAGCAGCTCGACCGGCGAGCTGGGACGCAGCTCCAACCCGGCCTGGGTCAGCCGCACCTTGCGAAAGCGAATCACTTCCCCGTTCTTTTCAAACTCCGCTTCTTCAATCTCGATCAACCCGGCGCGCAGCATCGCGCCCAGCAGCCCGTCAAACCCGTCCCGGCCGATTCTTCCCGCCGGGTCGAGATTGCGCTGCAGGGTTCCGGTCGCCTTGTAATCCACGGTTCGCAGTTCGTCGGCAATGGCCTGCATCATCTCCCGCTCATTCCCCGTCGGACGCCGGAAGAGCCGCAGCACCGCGCCGCCCGGATCGCACACATCGCAGATTCCGCACGACCGGCTCGCGTCTTCCTCGTCGCCGAAGTGGCGCACCAGGGCCGCCATCCGGCACTCGGATGAAGTGGTGAACCGCAGCACCTTCTCGAACTGCTGGGCGCGGTACTGCGCCTGCACCACATAGCTTTTCTTCCATTGCGCGCCGCCGGCCATCACATTGCCGCCGAAGTCCACCCGAGCGCCGCCGTGAATCTCCAGCTTTTCGAGAGCCCTGTCGAACTCTTCCTCGCCCAGCTTGGAGGCCGCGCGCAGCTCTTCGACCGGCTGCGCCTGCTCGCCCAGCGCCCCAAAAACTTGCTGCAGGTGATCGACCGGCGGATAGTCGCGATTCAGGAAAAAATCGTGCGTCCGCTGGTCCGCGTAGGAGTGCATCAGGTAGGTGCGGCTCGGCGCTCCATCGCGTCCGGCGCGGCCAATCTCCTGGTAATAGCCTTCCAGAGTCGCCGGCAGCCCGGCATGAATCACCGTGCGGATGTCGGCCTTGTCGATGCCCATGCCGAAGGCGATGGTGGCCACCACCACCTCGAGTTCGCCGGCCTGGAAGGCGGTCTGCACCCGTTCCCGCGTCGCCCCGTCGAGCCCCGCATGGTAGGCCGCGGCGGGAATCCCGCGCGACAGCTCCTCGGCCAGCTTCTCCGACTGCTTCCTCGATGTGGCATACACGATCGCCGGCCGCCGCCGAGCGTCTCCCAGAAGGCCGCAGATGGCCTCCGACCGCTCCGGCGTCGGAACCTCCACCACCTCAATCCCCAGATTGTCGCGCCGAAATCCGTGAATGAACCGGGCGGGCTTGATCATCCCCAACTGCGTCAGGATGTCGGCCTGCACGGCGGGCGTGGCGGTGGCCGTCAGCGCCAGCACCGGCACCGGGCGCAGCGCAGGCAGGTACTGGCCCAGCATCCGGTAGTCGGGCCGGAAGTCGTGGCCCCATTGCGAGATGCAATGCGCTTCGTCGATGGCCACCAGAGCCGGCTTCCGCTTGGCCAGCATCTCTCCGAAACCCGGCACGCGCAGCCGCTCCGGCGCAATGAAGAGGAATTGCAGGCTGCCATTCAGATAGTCCACGCAGGCCTGCCGGGCCACGCTGCGATCGAGCCCCGAGTGAATCCGCGCCACGCGCAACCCCAACGCCGTGAGCTTCGCCGCCTGGTCTTCCATCAGCGCAATCAGCGGGCTGATCACCAGCGCCGTGCCACCCAGCGCCACCGCCGGCAATTGGTAGCACAACGACTTGCCAAAGCCGGTCGGCATCACCAGCAGCAGGTCGCGCCCCTCGATCGCCGCCCGGCAAACCGCCTCCTGATTCGCCCGAAAGCGCGCAAACCCGAAGACCGAGCGCAACAGCTCCGCCAGCTCATCCGTTTTGTTCAGCGCATCCGAATTGAGAGAAACCGTCAAAATGAAAGACCCTGCTTGTTCAGTTTTCAAATTGCGCCAGTTGCTCCGCCGTCGCTTTGGGGGTGAACAGGCTCACCACCACCATGGCGGCTACGGCTGCAAACAGCGCGGGGAAGATGGCGTCTCGCTGGGCCAGGATAGGAGGAAACCAGCCTCGGACGCCTGGCACATCCCAGCCCAGCGTGACCACCGTGCCCGCACCGATAGCCGCCACCGCGCCCCAGGCCGTGACGCGCTTCGAGTAAAAGGCCGCCAGCACCACCGGCGTCAGCGCGGCCGAATAAATGGTGTAGGCCCAAAGCATTTTTTCGAGGATGCTCTGGGCGTAGACGGCCTGATAGAGCGCCCAGCAGCCCAATAGAACGACGGCCAGGCGGGAGATGATGAGGACTCGTTTGTTGGACGCGTCCGGCGCCATGTAGCGCACAAAAACGTCTTCGATCAGATTGGTGGCCGGCGAGAACAGGTAGTTCGATGCGGTGGAGATGACCTTGGCGAAGACCGCGCCCAGCAGCAGCGCGCCCATGAATGCGGGCAGTCCGTGGCGGGCCGTGTAGGGGATGATCTCGTAGGGCTGGCTGGCCACTTCGCCGGTCTTGTAGAGTGCAGACCCGAAGACGGCGATGGCCACGATCAGCGTCTCCAGCACCAACGTGCCCACGATCCAGCCGATGACGGAAATGCGCGCGTCCCGCTCCGAGCGCGCCGAGAAAAACTTCTGGTACATCACCTGGTTGCCCAGCATCAGCAGCAGCGTCGGAACCAGAAACTCCATTGCGCGCAGAAAGCTCAGGTCGCCCAGCACTTGGAAGTGAGACGCCGGCAGCGCGGCGTGCAACCCCGCCCATCCGCCGGCCTTGAAGAACAGCATCGGCGTGGCCAGGATGCAGATGACCGTCACCAGCGAACCGATGGCCACGTCCATATAAGCCACCGAGCTCATGCCGGCCAGCGCCGTAGTGACGATAACGAAGACGGCGATGATGTAGGTCCCCAGCTCCGGCGTCACCTCAGCGGGAAAGATCAGGTGCAGCACATTGCCGCCGCCCTTGAACTGGTAGCTGGTGATGCCCACGTAGGCAAAAAGAATGGCAAAGGTGCCCAGCACGCGCGCCGTCTGGTTGTAGCGCGCTTCCAGCAGATCGGGCAGGGTGAACTGGGCGAATTTGCGCGCGCGCGGCGCGATGAAGTAGATCAGCACGAGGCCCAGCCAGCCGCCGGCCGGCTGCCATAGCGCCGCAAAGCCGTTGCGATAGGCGTTCTCCGCCCCGGCAAACAGCGAACCGGCACCGATCCACGAAGTGAGCAGCGTGAGCACCAGCACCGCGGCCGGCAGCGAACGCCCGGCCACCAGAAAATCGGCCTTGGTCTTGACCTGGGAGCTGCGATAAAGCGCCACCGACAGCAACACAACCACAATCACTGCCAGAACGACGACGTAAAGATGAGACATCCGCAGGCTTCCTCGCACACATTCCGGGGCTTTTGCCAGTGTACCGGATGCGGGCGGGACGGCGGAGCCCGAAGCCCTGGCTTGCCGGTTCTCTCAGGGTTTTCAGTTCGCCGCGCACCAAAAAACGCGGCGGCCGAAGCCGCCGCGTTTGGAATACCCGGCTGCTCTGCGCTAGAAGTAGAGCTTGGCAGAGACCTGGATTTGCCGAGGCCCGTACAGCGTGCTGTTGGTGCCGGTCTTCACCCCGAAGGCGCCGGCCTGCGAACTGGCGACATAGGGCACGATGCAGCCAGCGAATGTGGAGCCGGTGGGAACCGTGACGGCTGTACAACCGCCCTTGCCGGCCGCGTTGAGCGTGGAGAAGTAGGTATTCTCGCTCGACACGATTTCATGGTTCATCAAGTTGAAGGCCTCACCGATGAATTCCATATAAACCTTGTCGTGAATGGGAATATCGCGCGTGACCCGGAAGTCGATGTTGCGAACGCCGGGGCCCGGCTGGCTGTTGCGTTGAATCTCGGGCGGACGGCCGGTGGTGGCTGCGCCGGATCCCGAACTGATGGCTCCGCCGTAAATATTGCCGTCAGCCGCCGCCGGAGTGCTCGGAATTATCGAAGACGAACTATTCATGGCAGCATCGATCGGGAATCCGGTGGATTCGGTTGCGGTACCGGAGAAGGTAAAACCATCCAGGCCATACTTCATCCAGGGATTGCTCTCCAGAATGGCTGGCTTCCAAAGCACCGTGCCGACAAAGCGTTCCCGCATGTCGATATCGGAGCGGCCGTATTCGCCTTTGATATTGTTGGGGTCCAGAACAGGATTGCCGCCGTAGAAGGTGCCAAAGGCTCCCGACACCATGTCATCGTCCAGCGCCTTGGACCAGGTGTAGTTCAGCAGCACTTCGAGACCGTTGCTGAATGGCCGCCGCAGAGTAACTGCCATGCTGTTGTACCAGGAGTTGGCCACGCTGTAGCCGACGTTGAGCGAGGTAAGAGTCGAGTTGATGCGGTCGGTCGCCAGGTAGTAGGGCACGGTCAGCAGCTTGGTTGTTCCGTTGGGGTAGGTGACTTCGAAAGAGCGCGTTCCGGAAGGTTTCTGACCCACCAGATTTCCATCTGTGAACACCGGAAGGTGAAGTCCACGCGATCCGACGTATCCGATGGAGAGGGACATCTTTCCTGGCAGGGCCTGTTCCACAGCCAGATCGAACTCGTGGACCAGTGGAGGAACGAAGTCCGGAGACAGGCCGTGGAAGCCGGACGAAGGCGGCTGCGAACTCGATACGCCCACCACCGCGGGCGCAGCGCCGCCGCTTGGATAGAGGGCCGACGACAGCGAGGGGCCGGTCACCTGGTAGGGGACATTGGGGAACAGCAGCGCCGCCGCGGAAGAACAGACGTTGTTGCAGCCGTAGTACGTGTAGTTGATCTGGTACTCGCCATTCTCCACGCGCATGGCATAGTACGTGCTGCCCTGGTTGAGCCCGGTGAAGATGCCGTAACCGCCGCGCAGGATCGTGCCATTGATCGGGTTCCAGGAGAAGCCGATACGCGGTTGAACCCGGTCCTCGACGTTCTTGATGGTGGAGTTATATTTGATCGCCAGCGCTGACGAGGTGTTGGGAATGGCAGGCGGGGGCGTCAACTGAAGGTCATAGCGCACGCCCAGATTCACGGTCAGTTTCGGGCTTACTTTCCAGGTGTCTTCGGCAAAGCCATCGTACATCTTCATCCAGAAATCGTCAGCTCCGGATCGCCCGCTGGATACCGGGTTCACCTGGTCGATGGTCTGAGTAAATGAGTTGTAGTGTGAGCCGGCATAGGGGTCCGCGTCGCCGGTTTGTCCCTCAAAAGCATCTTTCGCCCAATTCTGGAACTTGCCCGTGTCCGAGCCGGAGTAAGTGTAGACGCCTCCGCCCTGATACAGGTTGATCATCACCTCATGAACCAGGTTGATGTCTCCGCCAAACTTGAATGTGTGCTTGTTCCAGACCTTGGAAAAGACATCCGTGAACTGGATGCGATGTTCGTCCGGCTCGGCCAGGCGCGGCAGAGCATTGGGCATGCCGTAGGTCTCCGGCCCCATGGCGATGCTCGGTCCGGGGTTTTCCAGCGTCTTCATTACACACAGGAATGAAGTTGAGTATAGTTGATAGGAGAACCTCTTAAAATTCTTTCTATCAAGACTTTATTCGAATTTAGCCCCTGCAGCAATTCTTCTTTATTTTCTACAAGGTTGTCCAACCATTTCATGGCATTGACAAAACCTTCATTAATTCCTTCATTGCGAGTGTAAGGGCTTAAGCAAAAAGCATCAATGGCATCCATGATGCACATACTGAGTTTGAAAAAATGTATAAAGACGATTGCTGCGCAAGCCGCAATTCGTTTGATCCGATTCCAAAAGGATTGACTTGTAGTCCTAAGCCAAGCGGCTGATGAAGGGGAACTCCAACGATTTTTATGCTCGCTTTTCCAGGAGCACCTATTGGGCTGTGGATAATGATCTTGGACGGCTGTCAGCCAGCGTTGACCGGAACGGTATAAGACCGTCTGCTGTTGGGCGCATTCTAAAACACGTGTAGAAATAAGCAAGCACTGCGCGGCGATGCGCAGCAGCAGCATATCGCCGATGGCTAAATTGACCAGGTGCCCGGCAAGCAGCTGGGCTAAATTTTCAGGGTTGCGATAGAGTTCGACACGACGGTACCAGCGCCAAATGCCATGGATTCTATTGAGCGCGGTAAATGCCGACCAAAGAAATGGGGGGAGTCTGGTGCCGGGTGTTGAACAGCCGCCTGTGTCATCCGTTTCCCGATACGGTCAACGTTTTGATCTCTACGCTCATCTTTACCCAGATTCCCCCTCAATTTTCATGGCGTCCTTTCCTCGGCTCCACCTAGTATGAGGCCATACTTTCTCTCGTTCAAACATTTCTTGCTCCACCCGGCAGAGTAAGATCGACCCTTTGTGAAACGCCAAAACCTTTCCCTAGCATTTCCCGAATACACATGACAAAGGACATTATAATACGTATATGAACAGCGCCGACGTTGCTTCTCTTGTTCCCAATCCCGATGATCTGCTCGCCCTAGCAATTGG
>CAWBHO010000029.1:0-3202 GCA_963788415.1 uncultured Acidobacteriaceae bacterium
AGCCAGGAACTGGCAACTGGGAGCTAAAAAGGGGGACCCACCCCCCCTCCCAAAGTGGGCTGTGAAACTGTGTAACTGTGCTAAGCACAAATAACCTAACATTTTCATCAACTTGCAAAACACGCTATCACAGTTACACAGAACCGGTATGCCGCTGAGACTGTCACAGCCCTGAATCTTTAGAAATCAATAAAATTGATAAAATATATTGACATGCTTAATAAAACTTATTATTGTTCCCATTGTGATTGATAAAAATAAACAATCGTCGTCCCCAAAACCAGCTTCCGATTGGCAGGATCTGATGCGCATGGCGCAGGGTGCGTCACTCGTCGTCGAGCGCGTCCGCATTCCCGAAAGGCAAATCGCCATCGAAGGCGAATTTGCGCTGCCAGAGTTGGCCCGCCTCAGCCTTGAAGATCAAATCTTCATCGTCGCCTTCCTGCGCTCGCACGGCTCCATCAAGGAGATGGAGCAGACCTTTGTCCACGCTTGACTTATACAGCAACGGTAAAGCTGTCCTCGGTGCGCGTAACCGCATGGTAAAGCGTGTCGCGCTCGACGGGCACGCGTCCGGCCTCGGTGATCAGGCGGCAAAGTTCCTTGCGGGTCATGCCCTGCGGCGTAGTGGCTCCGGCGTCGTGGTAAATCTTCTCTTCGACGACCGTGCCGTCCATGTCGTCGGCGCCGAAGCGCAACGCGATCTGCGCAATCTTCGCGGTGAGCATCTGCCAGTAGGCCTTGATGTGCGGAAAATTGTCCAGCAGCAGGCGGCTGACGGCGATCTGGCGAATGTCGGTGAGGCCGGTGGTCACTGGCAGGTGGTCGAGAGCCGTGTTCTCGGGGTGAAAAGCGAGTCCGATGAAGGCCTGGAAGCCGCCGGTCTCGTCCTGCAAGGCGCGCAGCTTGAGCAGGTGGTCCACGCGGTCTTCGTCGTTCTCGATGTGTCCGTAGAGCATGGTCGCGTTGGACTTGAAGCCCATCTTGTGGGCCAGCCGCGCGGTATCGAGCCACTCCTGGCCGTCGATCTTGTGGTCGCAGATCAGGGAGCGGACGCGTGCCGCGAAGATCTCCGCGCCGCCGCCGGGCATCGAATCCACGCCCGCCTCGCGCATCTTCTGGAGCGTCTCCTCGATGGTGATCTTGGCTCGCCGCGCAAGATAGGCTACCTCGACCATGGTGAAGGCCTTGATGTGCACCTTGGGAAAGCGCTGCTTGAGGCCGCTGACCAGATCGAGAAAGTATTCAAGCGGCAGATCGGGGTGCAGGCCGCCGACAATGTGAAATTCGGTGACCGCTTCGGAGTAGCCGCTGGCTGCCGTCTCCCAGGCTTCTTCCAGGGTCATCGTGTAGCCCGCCGGGTCGCCCTTCTTGCGTCCGAAGGCGCACAGCCGGCACGCTGCCACGCAGACATTGGTGGGGTTGATGTGGCGATTGACGTTGAAGTAGGTCACGTCGCCATGCATCCGTTCGCGCACGTGGTTGGCCAGCCAGCCCACCGCCAGAATGTCGGGCGATCCATAGAGCACGAGGCCGTCGTTGAAGTCGAGCCGTTCGCCGGAGAGCACCTTGGCGGCAATGGGCTCAAGCCGTGAATCGTGGGTCTGAAAAGCTGCTGATGTGCGGGAAGCCGGGATCTCGGTCTGCATGCCTTCCATGATACAGAATGGAAGCCTTCTTTGGCTGCAAACTCCTGTGAGCCCGGCCTCGGCAACCCTGGGACTGCCGGCGAGCGAATTCGTCCCGCAAGAGCAAGACAAAGGTTCTCAGCGTTGCGACTCTTTCTGCGGCCCAATCACCTTTGTCCGGCTTCAGCTACGCCCCCGGCACTGGCCTGTCGAGGTTGCACCAGCACGCCGTCATCGAGCGAGGCCCCCAGCAACCGTCCGTCCACCGCGCGCGCCAGGTTGAGGCGATAACCGGTTTGCGCCCACGTCCAGGCCAGCGAATTGGGATCGACGATGAAGATCTGCTCGTTTGCCCGCGAGGTTGCGAGCATCCGGTCCAGGTGCGCATCGAAGTACAGATCGTCCACATTGTGCAGCGGAAGCCGTTTGACCCACATCCAGGTTTTTCCCTGGTTGCGCGTAAAGAAGACGCCCTCGTTGGCGCCCATCCACAGCGCCCCATCGGCCGAGAAGGCGACGCAATGAATGTGCGTGATCATCGCCGGAATTTCAAGCGGCATCCAGCTCTGGCCGGCGTCGGTCGACAGCACCACTCCATTGGGCTGGGCGGCGGCCAGGCTCGATCCGTGCGCGGCGACGGAAAAATAGTCCACCGAGCCCATTACCGGGCCGCCCTGCCAACTGGCGCCCTGATCCCGGCTGGTAAATAGTCCGCCGACGGTCGATGCCAGCCAGGCGTCCGAAGAGAGGTCGAGGGCATAAACCCTGCCCGTGAGCGTGCGCTCCTTATCCTTCACCTTCTTCTCGACATCCACCCGGACTCCGTAATGCGTCTCGACGGCTGTCTTGAGCAGCACGTTCTGAAGCGCGTTGCGTGGGCTCCAGTTCGGAACGGGCGAGCCGGACACGATCGCGGGCGGTGCCGGCGCATTCTCTTCCGCGGAATGGCGATGCCGCGGAGTCCGGTGGGGCGCATCCTTCCGGGCGGGCGGGGCCTGAGGCTCATTTTGGGGCGCGTCTTGGCGTGCGCCCTGAGGATCGGGGCGGTTTCCTTTGTCCAACGCAAAGATGCCGTCATTCGTCCCGGCCAGAATCGTTCCCTCGGGCGACACGGCCAGGGCAAAGACATCGCGCCCGTCGAGGCCGCTGGAAATCTGTTTCCAATGCGCGCCCTCGTCGGAGGAAACAAAGACGCCGCCCCATCGCTTGTCATTCACCACCCCGGCGAAGATCCGCGCCGGAGCGCCGCCGGGCTGATTTCCGCTGCTGGCGATGAGCGCCTCGACCTTGCGCGCGGAGAAGCCGTCATTGGAGGGCACAAAACTAACCCCCGCGTCGCTGCTCGACAGAACGCCCCCGCGGTCGGTGGCCAACAGCACATGATCCGGGTTCCCGGGATCGACAAAGACGTCGTTGACGATCACATCCGGCGCGGTCATGAGCTTGAAACTCTTGCCGCCGTCGGTGGTCTTGTAAAGCCCCTGAGTGGTTCCGGCATAGACCACGGCGCGGTCGGCCGGGTCCTGCATCAGAACCCGTGTCCGGCGCGCGGTGGCGGGAATGCCCTCCACTTT
>CAWBHO010000030.1:0-9199 GCA_963788415.1 uncultured Acidobacteriaceae bacterium
GGCAGCCTCGACGCGCAGATCGAGCTTGGCGGCGCCGGGAAAATGGGAGAGGTAAATGCCGGGCCGGTAGGCGGCGCGGCGCGGTGCGTCGGCTGGAGAAATGTCGTCGTGCACCTCCGAGTCGGTGTAGAGCGTGAGCCAGTTGCGCAGGAAGGGAATCCGGTAGGAGAAGTCGAATGCGCCAAAGCGTGCGCCGGGATCATTGCGTCCGAATTTGTTGACGTTGCCGACGCCGGCTGTGGTGCTGAAGAAGCTGCGGAAGAAGCTGCCGATGGTGACCGGCGCGTGGCCTTCACCGCCCCAGATCACGGTGCGCTCGAAGCCGAATTCCAGGTTTTCCGTGGGCCGGAAGCTGATCTTCTCCACGTGTACCCAGGGGTTTCCGGGATTAATCACGTTCGCCAGGTCAGGATTCAGGCCGCCGGGATTGGCCGGGTTGGGCATGTAGGTGTGTCCCCTGAGCGGGCCAACCAGAAAATCGTAGCGGAAGGGCCCGGTAAGCCGGGAAAGCAGCGGAATGCGCAGCGGCTCGACGCGGTCGATGCGGAACGAATAGATGTTCTGGGCGTTGTTCGAGTAGGCCATGCCGCCGCCCATTCCCGGCCCCAGCCACTCGTCCTGCTTGCCGAAGGAGATCACGTGATTGAGCACCTGGGCGGAGACGTAGGCCTCGAGGAACCTTCCCTGGGTGGCGCTGGAGATCGGCCCCATGGGGATGGTGGCCTGGTTGTAAGCAAGCCCGGTCGCGGTGTTGAGATAGGTCGTGCCGTCGATCGCGCTCAGCTCTTCAGCCAGCGCGGATGAGTAGCCGGAGGCCGAGGGAGCGCCCTGGAACTCGCCGCGCACGTAGAGGGTGAAGCGTCCGGCGGTAGCGTAGCCGCTGGCGCCGGTCGAGTTGTTGAAGCCGTTTTCGTAGGGGCGGCCGTAGTCGTTGATGATCGTCGATCCGAGATGATAGCTGTCGTCGAGCGGAGTGCCGCTGATGCCGCGCGCCACGCTATAGACCGACTCGATGCGGGTGTTGCCGCGCAGCGCCAGACAGGGGCCCTGGGCGTCGTCGGCCAGAAACTGCATCAAAGATTCATAGATGCCCTCGGCCTCGTCGGTGGCCGCGCCCGCATCCGCGTCCTCGATGCGCGCGCCCGCTTCCTCGACCATGCGGCCCACGCTCGATCGCGTCCAGGGCCTCATGCCGACAAAGACATTGTCGATGAATCCCAGCGAGTAGAGCCGCAGCACCGCCGGATAAACCCAGCTATCGACCGGAATGAACGGCGAGCCCAACACGGCGGGCATACAGGCGGGCGCAATCGGGCTGCTGTTCAGGCTCCACTGCCCGGCGGCAACCGGCGCGGCAGAGGGCGCCGCCGGCTGCTCAGCCGTGAGGGGACCGGCGACCAGCGGGACAAGTCCAGCGATCAGGATTGCGCATCGAAAAGCAGCCGCCGGGGAGCAACTCCGACTCAAATTCATACCCCCCACTTTACCATTCGCTTGTCGGAACTGGATGCAGGAATCAGGCAGCCTGAAAAAGGCGACTCCCCGTTTGGCTCCCCATCAGAAATTTGGGACTCCGGTTGCCGCCGCCAGGATGGCGTCCAATTCCCGAGCGAAGCCGGCGATGGAGTCCGGTTCCAGATCCTCGCTCAACTGCCCCTCGCGGCTCAGTCCTTTGCGCAGGAGGTAGCATTCCATCTTCAGAATGGGGTCCGGGGCCATGGGTCTCTGCTGCTCTTCCGGCCCTGTCGCCTCGGCGGCGTCCATCGGCGGACGAGCTGGCCAAATGGAGCCAGCGCGCTCGATCAAGGTGGGTCCGTTGCCCTTGCGGGCGTGGGCGATGGCTTCGGTCGCGACTCGATAGACGGCCACCGCGTCGCTGCCGTCCACGATGATGGCGGGCAGGAAGCTTGACTCTTGCTGGAGAGATTTTGCGCGCGTTCCGGCCGGACGATTCCGCGCCGCCGGTTCGTCTGGAAAGCTGGCCGGACAGACGAAGAGGATGGGCAAGCGATGGATGCGTGCGAGGTCGAGCGCCTCGGCCCATTCGCCGGAAGAGGCGTCCTCTGCGCCGCCGAAGAGGACGACGATTTTGCCCTCCCGCTTCGTCTTGCGGGCCAGGGCCGCGCCAGCCGCCAGATGAAGCAGTTCAGCCGTGAACAGGCTCGGGGTCTGCGCCAACAACCGGCTGAGGGCCGTGTCCACCGGCTCACCCTGTGTAACGGCTGCGATGAAGCCGCGGCGCGAGGGAAAAACGGCATCTCCCGGTTGCAGATCGAGGGTTACTCCTACCTGGATGGCTTCTTCGCCCGCCGCCAGATCGCCGAATCCGGTGCACCTGCCAGGCTCAAACGGAATTCGCGCCCTCTCCGCGATCATGCGGCACTTGACCATGGCGGTATGAATCCGCAGCAGTTTCTCGCTGGAGATGAGCGAGAAGCCGTTGTGGTCAGCCTGAGCGGCTTCGTGCTGCTCTTTCGTTCGGGTCTTCATTGGTTTTCTTTTACCTCACCGGCTGCTGCGATTGTAAACGGGCTGGGCGGCGGCGAAAGAGTGTGCGGTGACACAGAATAGAGCGCCCTCTGTCTCGTTTCTGGACAGTGTAAGGTTTGATCTTTCAAATACTTGGCCTTCTTCGTCATGGGACTGCCTCTAAAGCCGAAGAGACGGGTATGCAGGCGGAAGATGCGCGGCTTTTGCGCCCAATCCCCGCGTCGGCGTACAGGAGCGATCCACGTGTCTTCATCTCCGATAGTCCTGGGAATTTATGCGCGGCAAAATTCACCCGGCGGCTCGGGGCGATTGCTGCTTCAGTTGCGGACCTGGCTTCCGGTGGCGGCCTGCTCGATGGTCTTTGCCGTGGAATCCACCGCCTATTTCGGCGCGGACCGCACCAGCGCTCCCTTGCAGCGGGTTGCCGAGGCGATCTTCGGCTACGGCATTGGCGTGCACTGGGCGTTGATCCACCATCTGATTCGCAAGACAGGCCACTTCATGGGCTACGGAATTTTTTCGCTGGTCTGTTTTCGCGCTTTCTGGATCGCGTCCCATCGAGTGGCCACCCGTCTGGCGCGGCAATTGCGTGCGCACGGGCTGGCGATTTTGATGACTTTCCTGGTGGCCAGCGCGGATGAGTTTCATCAGCGCTTCTTGCCCAACCGGACCGGCCAGTTCAGCGATGTTCTGCTGGACACGTGCGGCGCTGCGCTGCTCAGTCTGCTGCTTTTCCTGGCGATGCTGGCGGTGGAACGCAGAAGACGGGTGCGGACCGCGACGGGCCGCCGGCTGGAACCGGCCAGGGCGGCTGCTTAGCTGGAGTAGTCGGCATTGATGCTGACATATTCGTGGGTCAGGTCGGTGGTCCAGAACAGACAGGAACCCGCGCCCAGGTGAAGCTCGACGGTGATCGAGAACTCCGGCTGCGCCACATAGGCGTGCGCGGCTGCCTCATCGAACTCGGGAGCGCGGCCTCCGTTCAGGCAGATCGCCAGCTCCCCGAAGTGAATGTCGATGCGCTCGGCATCGACCGCAACGCCGCAGGAGCCGATCGTCGAGATCAGCCGCCCCCAGTTGGGATCGTTGCCCGCCCAGGCGGTTTTGACCAGCGGCGAGTGGGCGATGGCGCGGGCCATCCGGAGCGCATCGGCATCCGTGGCCGCTCCTTCGATGTGCAACTCCACGACGTGCGTTACGCCCTCGCCATCGGCCACGATCTGGCGGGCGACGGAGGTGCAGACCTGGGCCAGGGCGGCGGCAAAGGCTGAATCCTCGGCATCCACAACGGCTCCGCTTGCGCCCGAGGCGAGCAGCAGCACGGTGTCGTTGGTCGAGGTGTCGCCGTCCACCGAGATGCGGTTGAAGCTGACCTCGACGGCCTGTTGCAGGTAGCCGTCCAGCACCGCCGGCGCAACGGCCGCATCGGTCAGGATGTAGACCAGCATGGTGGCATGGGGAACCAACTGGGGAAAGAGCATTCCCGCGCCTTTGCCGAAGGCGGCGATGCGGATTTCGCGCAACGCGCCACCGGGGCTGGCCACTTCCAGACGGGCGAAGGCGGTCTTTTCCACCGTGTCCGTGGTGAGAATGGCTTGCGCGGCCTGATGAAAGTGGTCGGATTCGTAACCGAGGCCGGCGGCCAGACCGGGAAGGGCGGCAATCAGCTTTTCCGCCGGCAGCGGCACGCCGATGATGCCCGTCGAAGAGGGAAAAACCTCTTCCGGCCGGCAGCCGAAGAGCCGGGCGGCGGCCTCGCAGGTGGCATGGGCCGCGTCGAGCCCCGCTTGGCCGGCGGCGCAGTTGGCGTTGCCGGCATTGATGGCGGCCACGCGCACTTTGCCCCCGGTGGCTCGCAGATGAAGCTTGTCCACCATCAGCGGAGCCGCCGTGACGCGGTTGGCGGTGAAGACCGCCGCAGCGCTCGCTGGCTGGTCGGCCACAATCAGGGCGAAGTCGGTGCGGCCGCTCTTTTTGAGCCCCGCCCTGGCGGCGCCGAAGCGGAAGCCTCTGGGAATGACGAATTGGGTGGCGTCTGACATTTCGGAAATCGGATTCACTGCATTTAATTTAACAGGCGGACGAAGATTGAGGACGGCGCAGTAGAGGGAGCGTGGCGGCAGAAGATTTTCATCCGCGACCGGACTTGCGGGAGAGATGGGCGGGAGAATTCCGTTTTGGAATGTTCGCCCTTGCAATTTCGATCAAGAAGCGCGCAGGGCTCGGTAGGGGTGCAATAATCCGAAAAAAGTTGGAGATATTTGATGAAGCGGGAAAAGACCAACCCCCGGGAAAAGACCAAGCCCGAAGAGTCGCAAGACCCCACGGCGCAGGTCGATTCAGGCTTCTACAAGGGCCTGCTGGACCACATGACCGAGGGAGTCTACTTTGTGGACCGGGAGCGGAAGATTCTCTATTGGAACGAGGGAGCATTCCGCCTGACCGGCTACAAGGCCGAAGAAATGGTGGGCCGGCTCTGTCAGGACGACACTCTGTGCCACGTGGATTGTGCGGGAAAGAATCTCTGCCAGTGCGGCTGTCCTTTGTCGGCGAGTATCTTCGATGGGCAGGTACACGAAGGAAATGTTTTCCTGCGCCACAAGCAGGGCGGGCGGGTGCCTGTCTCCCTGCGCGTTCAGCCGATGCGGGCAGCGGACGGCACCATTCTCGGCGCGGTCCAGGTGTTCAGTGAAAATTCCGCTTTTCGTGAGGCGGAAAGAAAGATCGACGCGATGGAACGGCTGGCCTTTCTCGACCATCTCACGCAATTGCCCAATCGCCGTTACCTGGAGATGTCCCTGCACACATCGTGCAGCGAATATGAGGTGCACAAGGATGCCTTTGGCCTGCTGATGTTCGATCTGGATCGGTTCAAGGAGATCAACGACCTGCTTGGTCACGCCATCGGGGATGGCGCCTTGCGGGCGGCAGCAAAGACGCTGACCGGGGCGCTGCGTCCATCCGATATCGTTGGCCGCTGGGGCGGCGACGAGTTTCTGGGCATTGTTCGCAACGTCAACCGCGAGGCGATGAAAGCGCTTTCCACCCGCTGCGTCGCGCTGATGGCGCAGACCTCGTTTCCCGGCCGCAATGGCAGCGCGATGACCTTGTCGGTGTCTGTGGGCGGCGTGCTGGCCAGCTCTGGCGTCACCCCCGAGGAACTGATCGAGGAAGCCGAAAGCTGGATGTACCGGAGCAAGGCGAAGAAGCCGGCGCACATGAGGATTCGCTAGATCGGGCCCGGCTCCGTGCCGGCGAACCGATGACGGCTCCGGAGCGGGCCACAGGTTCTCTCGCAGGCACGGCTTCGGATAAGCTGGTTTCATGGATAGCCCACTGAACAGTGATTTTCCCCTCCGGCAGACAGAGTCCGGTACTGAAAAAGAAGATTTTCTTCAGATGCGCCGGGTGAATGTGGCGCGCGGCGACCGCATCGTGCTGCACGACGTGAACCTGACCATCCGCACCGGTGAGCACGTGGCGATTCTGGGGCCCAATGGCTGCGGCAAGTCCACGCTGATCCTGGCCATGACCTGCCAAATCTACCCCATCTTTCAGCCGGACATGATGGTGCGCATCTTTGGCCGCGAGCGCTGGGATCTGACCGAGCTGCGCAGGCATTTTGGCGTGGTGGCCTCCGCGCCGCTGGGCGGAGAGCTGCCCGGTGAGCGGACCGCCGTCACCACAGGTCTGGATGCGGTCATCGCCGGCTTCTTTTCCGCCTCCACGCTGTGGCCCAATCTGCACGTGACCGGAGAGATGCGCGCCCGCGCCGTCGAAGCGCTGGAACGGATGGATGCCGGGCATCTGGCGGGACAGCGGGTGGGTGAGATGTCGGCCGGCGAACGGCGGCGCATTCTGATTGCGCGGGCGCTGGTGCACCGGCCCCGTCAACTGCTGCTGGACGAGCCCTCGAACGCGCTCGACCTGGCCGCTCAGCGGGAGTTGCGCGAGAGCATGAGGCGGCTGGCGGGCGAGGGAACAGGACTGGTGCTGGTGACCCATCACCTGGGCGACATTCTGCCGGAGATCAAGCGCGTAATCCTGATGCGGGCCGGGCGTGTGGTGGCCGACGGAGCGCGTGAGGAGCTGCTGACCGAGCCGAGGCTGAGCGAGCTGTTTCAGGCGCCGGTGCGCATCGGACGCGACGACGGATGGCTGCATAGCTGGTGAGCGTGGAAAATCGGCAAAGACAGGTCCTAGAAACCGGGAACGGAGCATGGATCTGTATGTTCCCGGATTGGAATGCATTAGGAAAAGAGTTTCCCCGTTGCAGAAAACCGTGCTTGACACGCCAAAACGGTAGGCGTAGGTTAACTTCACACGGGAAAGGAGGTAGATCCAGCTAATGCAGAAAGAATCTTCAAGACGTATGGTACGTGAGGTGACTGAGGCCTAGGGCATCGCGCCCCGGACCCTATGGTTGCCCCCGGCGGGGGAAGTTTTTTTTCCGCATGGGACACTCCTTGATCTTCACCGTTGTATGGTTTTCACGGCTCGATGCGCGAGGTGGCAATTCTTCAATACAGCGACGACTTTCGTCGCCGAAGGAGTCCGGCTTGCCGGACATCGCCACAGAAACGATCGAGATCTGGAAACCAAGTGAAGATGCCTGGGCACTCGCTTCAGCGCGATGGCCTTAGTCCAATACCCACAGTTCACCGCGACGGCCTGGGCAATGCGCCCAGGCCGCCGTTGTGTCTGGACCTAATTTGCGCTTGTTTGCCGCCTGGACGGGCGGCGCTGCGGTACACTCAGGCCCATGCGAGTGTTCGGCATCGATTGTGGAACCGAGATTACCGGCTATGGGGTGGTCGAGTCGGACGACACGGGACGCGAGGCGCGTCTGGTGATGATGGCCATGGGGGCGATCCGGCTGGTCAAGTCCAAAACAACGGCCGAGCGCCTGGAGCAGGTCTTTCGCGGGCTGAGCGCCGAGTTGGAGCGCTGGAAGCCTGACACGGTGGCCATCGAAGAGGTCTTCTATTCGGTAAATGCCAAGTCGGCTTTGAAACTGGGCCAGGTGCGCGGCGTGGCGCTCTTGGCTGCGGCCACGCAGGGGCTGCCGGTGGCCGAATATGCTCCGCTCAAGATCAAGTCGAGCGTGGTGGGCTACGGACTGGCGAAGAAAGAACAGGTGCAGTTCATGGTGGCCAGGCTTCTCAATCTAGCCGAGGTTCCCCAGCCGGCCGACGCCGCCGACGCCTTGGCCATCGCCATCTGTCACATTCACACCGCGCAAACGCTGGCCTTTCAGGCAGGAGCGCGGTGAGAGGGCCTGAATCGCGCTTCTGCCGGCCCTCTTGCCGGGCTGCGGAGCAACGATCCGGACTCCGCCAGAGGAATAGAAGAATCCTGCTTTTTCGGCAGCGTTTTGTGCGACTTTTCGCGTCGCTGGCGTGTCTTTACAAATGCAGGTTGCCGCTCCGCCAGATCTTCGGTGAGCGCGCGGTGCGGCTATAGCAAAACCAGAGTAGCTGTACCCAGAGGCTATCGCTCAAAGTGGCTTTTTCCTCAAGAAAAAGCCACCTCGCATACGTTCCCCGAGGGCACGTTTACTCTGGTTTTGCTCCAAAAGGCGGCGCACAATGAATCGCGGAGCATGGGCTGGATGCCGGTTGGGTGCTTTGACGCTGCCCCTGACGCTGGTGATGTTTGCCGTGGGGGCGGTTTTGATGGTTCCGGCCTCGCACGCGGACGGCGTGGCGCGCGCAGTTCGGCTGAGTTTCATTCAGGGTCAGGTGCGGATCACCCAAGGCGGACAATTGCTGGCTAACCCCGCGCTGGTGAATACGCCTCTGTTTGAAGGAGCCCAGGTGACGACCGCCGCGGATGGGCAGGCTGAGATCCAGTTTGATGGCGGCAGCGTGGCTCGGATTGCACCAAACAGCTCGCTGCGGCTGGCGGTGCTGCGCGGGCAGGGAGCGTCGAGCGACACGGAGATCGTGTTGCGGGGCGGGCTGGGCTACTTCGAGTTGCAGGGAGCGGCTCCGCCCATCCGCGTGCGCTTTGGAGACAGCGTAGTCACGGCCAGCAGCTTCACCGTCGCGCGCATCGATATGGACAAACCGCCCGGCTCGCTGGCGGTTTTTTCCGGCAGTGCCCATCTGGAGCGGGCCGGCGGCGCGTTGACGGTCGATCTCGAAGGCGGCGACAGCATCACCTTGACTGGCGCGGATCCCAGCCAGTACATTCTGGCTGGATCGATCGAGCCGGACTCCTGGGACACATGGAACTCAGATCGTGACCAGGAACTGAGCGCCGAAGCCGCGATGCAAACAAGCGCGCCTCAAAGCCTGCCGGACAACAGCAATCCGGCTTGGGACGACCTGGACGCCAACGGCAACTGGCACACGGCGCCGGACCAGGGACTTGTCTGGTCGCCCTATGAGGCCGCCAGCCCGGATTGGGACCCTTACGGGAACGGTTCCTGGGAGTGGACACCGGACTACGGCTACATCTGGGTTTCGAGCGATTCCTGGGGCTATCTGCCCTACCAATGCGGGGTTTGGAATGATTACGACGACTTTGGCTGGGGCTGGTCGCCGGGCCAGTGCACGCCGTGGTGGGCGGACGGGCTCTGGGCTTTGAATGTTGGCTATGCGCCTCCCCGGATACCATCGTCCGCGGCGGCCGGGGCCGGGTCCACCGCATCTGGGTCCGCCGCACCGGCATACCGGCCACGCGATGCAAGCCGAATCTCGGGCTC
>CAWBHO010000031.1:0-8087 GCA_963788415.1 uncultured Acidobacteriaceae bacterium
GTCCAGGGAGCCGTATAGCGGGCCATCTGCCCGCGCTGAAATGCATCCGCCTTCTTTTGCTGGAGCAGGTAGAGAATCCATGTGCTGATGGGCTCGATGGAAACCTCGGCGCCCTCCTTTTCCAGGAAGTCCAACATGCGGAAGTTTCCATCGCTCTCGGTCATCTGCGCCCAGAACTCGCCGATGACCTTGACGACCGGCTTCACACGCAGCCAATCCACTTCCACCCCCTGCAACTCGCGCGACACGGCAGGAAGAATTGTGGTCAGAGCGCTGCCGTATAAATGAGTCCAGATTTTAATCGACCGGTTAGGAATATAGTAAGCCAGCGACTCGCGCTGCGGGCAAAGTTGTGGCGGCAGAATCTCATCCCATTGAAATCCACGATAGGTCTTGAAGTGCTCGGCAATATCATCGGTCATGCGCGCGAGGGCTCGTTCCGTGGTCCCGGCCTGCACTTCAAAGGGACGGACGCGCCGTTGAGCCGCGTTCAGCAGATCGCCGAGGATGAACGCGTGCATGGCGTTGAAGCCGAAATCCACAGAAAAATCGAGGCCGCTGTGGCCTGACGAAGCATGGATGCCGCGATCCTGCGAGAACGAGAGCACGCGGAACCCTTCAAATCCGGCCGCCGCCAGCGCGGTGCGAAACTCCGCCTCGTACATGCCGAAGCGGCAGGGCCCGCCGCAGGCTGCGGTAAAGTACACATATTTCCTGACGATTTCTGCGCGGGAGAGTCCGGATTTCTCCTTCGCCTGCAGGTAGCGAATCAGGTTGCCCACCGTGAAATAGACCGGATTGCACAGACCGCTGGCGCAATACTCCTGCGCGATCTCGTGCGCGGCGCGATCGGTTTCAGGCAGACGCTGACACAGATATCCTGCCCCGGCGAGCAGGCCTTCAATTAGGCGCTCGTGTTTCCACGTGAGGCCGCCGAAAAGGATCGTCACCGAGCCGCGCTCTTCGGCCGTAAAGGGAAGTTCCTGAGCCCGCAGCGGCGAAAAGATCCCCGCCTCATTGGGCGCGCTCTGAGCCCCGGCTCCGAAATTGGCCGGATGAACTGTTAGTTCACTCATGCTTCAGCGCCCCCCTTTCGCGATCCGATACTTCGGGATGCACTCCCAGCTTTTCTGTTGCACCACGCCGCGTACCGCCAATGAGGTCATCCAATCATCCTGCGGGGAGAATCAGGCCCCGCGCCCCGTTTATCGAGAATGCCGCCGACCGCTCCCGGCCTGTTCATTGCCTCCATAAGGCTTCTTCTGGCCCTGTGCAGCCGTGACTTGGCAGCTCCGGGGTTCATTCCAAGCGAGTGCGCAACCTGCTTGATTGAGCACTCATCGAGATCGCACGCCTTCAATATGAATCGATATTTGGGATGCAGCTTCAGAGCCTTGCGCCGCAGCAGGTCGCTGAGTTCGCGATGAGAGTAGTCCTCTTCCGGGTTGAGGCGCACATCCGGGATGCTTTTCATGCAAAACCGATTTTCCTCTCCATGATTTTCGTCAAAGGCGACCCAGGAAATGTGTTTTTCTCTCCTTTTGTTGGAGAGCGCTGTATTGATTACGATCGAGTGCAGCCAGGTCACGAAGCGAGATTCCCTGCGGAACCTTGCGATGTTTCTGAAGGCGCGCAACATCGTTTCCTGAACCAGGTCGCGGGCTTCATCCGCATTTGCGGTATAACGGCGCGCAACGCAGCCGAGCATCTTCTGGTGACGGGCGAGCAGTTCATCGAAGGCGTAAGACTCTCCATTCTGGGCAGCGATGACGAGTTCTTCATCGGTGCGCTGCCGGGCGCAGCTATTCGTGTCTTGGAGCAACATTCCAGGACCCGAGCTTGCGAGCGCCCGTTCCTGCTTGCCATCCAACTGCATCGCATCCTCCGCACGCGCCCGCAAATCGACGCCATCGCCCGCGACCGTCCTGCAAAATAGGCCGCCGCTGTTCTGCCTGATCCTACTGTCGGGCGCTGCTCCGCCCGAATCGCGCGCCCCTTCTCATCTTTCTCCTGGCTGCCGCTGACGTCTCAATCATCCGCGCCAATTCCTCCACCGAGATTCCCCTGCTTGCCTTGTCGTCGTAGAGAGGATCATCTAACTGCTCGGCTCGTCGAGACCAAGTAAAAGTACGCTCGTCTTCCGTCCTATCGGCGTTCCTGCAGTCCATCACTGCTCGCCATTCAAAAATAGAGCAATGGAGATGCCAAACCAGCGATGGATTATCCCTTTTGTTTTCAGTGTCAATTGCCATTGACGAATTACGGTGTCGAAACTGTCGACGTCAGTTCCGAATCTGTCCCGACACTCTCGTCGGACCGGCTGCCACGCGATGACTTTGATCTGTACACCCCCATCTTTGCGCAAATCATCGCAGCCCGTTGAGAACTGGATGAAGCCCATGGTTCCCTGACAACGTAGGAGATTATGTTCGAGACTCATTGGGCAAGCACGATCTAAGAGCCTGTTATTAACTTTCGCGCGGGCGGCGCGCAAGTTAATAACAGGCTCTAGCACCAGCGTTTGAGTGGCCGGGGATATTCATTCCCTTCCACCCTCATCTGAAGATGACTTACTGCTTCGACTTCTACTCTTGCGGCACACGATCTGTCTCTGTGCCGAAAAACGCTTCCAAATCCGTGATCGTCTCCGTCATGCGGTAGGGCGGCAGGCTGGCCAGGAAGGTTTGCCCATAGCGCATGGTGCGCACGCGCGGGTCCAGCAGCACCAGCGCACCGCGATCTTCGAGCGAGCGGATCAGCCGGCCGAAGCCCTGCTTGAGCGTCAGCACGGCCGTGGGAACCTGGTAGTCGAAAAACGGCTTGCCGCCCGCTTCTTCGATCAGCTTCATGCGCGCGGCCACCACCGGATCGCTGGGCACGGCAAAGGGCAGCCGGTCGATGATCACGCAGCTCAGCGACTCGCCCTGCACATCCACGCCCTGCCAAAAGCTCGACGTCCCGAACAGCACCGCGTTGGGCGTCTCGCGGAATTGGTCCAGCAGCGCCTTGCGAGGCGCCGTGCCGTGCAGCAGAATGGGGAAATCCAGCACCGGCAGCAGGCGTTCGTATAAGGCGCGCATCTGCGCATAACTTGTAAAAAGGCAGAAGGCCCGGCCGCGCGTGATTTCGAGCACGCGCTGAATGCAGCGCGCCGCGGCTTCGGGAAACTCCGGGTCGCGCGGATCGGGCATCTCTGGCGGCAGATAAAGCAGCGCCTGCTCGCCATAGCGGAAATGAGAGGGCACCACCAGTTCCCGCGCCTCGCTCAACCCCAGCCGTCCGCGGACGTGCTCAAAGCCGCCCCCGACGGTGAGCGTGGCCGAGGTCAGCACCACGGTAGGAATCTGGTCGAAAACCTGCTCGTGCAGAAGCTCGGAGACGTCGATCGGCGTGGCCTGTAAAAAAGTCGTCCTTGACTGCGCGTGAAACGCGCCCCGCGCCGCGGATCGGTCCGAGCCTGCCGACAACCGCCGCTCCATCCAATACACCATGTTGCTGGCGTTCGATTCCAGCAGAAACTCCAGTTCCGAGCGCAGCCGGGCCACGCGCTTCTTGAGCCCCGGCGCCTCGTCCACTTCCTTCAGCCCATCCATCTCCGCTTCCAGCCGGCGCAGCGTGGCTCGGACAGCCATGTACAGGTCGCCCGAGGTTTCCAGAAACTCCTCGCGCTCGGTGAAGGGCTGGCGGCCGTCTCCGCTCATCGGCAGTCCGGCAAAGAATAGCCGCGCCCTCTCGCGCAGTTGCTGCGTCAGGGCGGGCAGTCCGCCGGCGCCCTGCTTGCCGCGCGTCAATGCGTCGGTGTCGCGCGCCAGCTCTTCAAAGCGCAGATTGCTGACCGAGAGGCCGAAGTAACTCGAGGCCACATCCTCCAGCTCGTGCGCCTCGTCGAAGACCACCGCCGCGGCCTCGGGCAGAATGCCGGCGTCGGGCGCGCCGGCAGCCTCCCGCTTGACCGCGATGTCGGCGAAAAACAGGTGGTGGTTCACGATGATGATGTCCGATTCGAGAGCCTTGCGCCGCATCTCGGTGATGAAGCAGCGCCCATAATCCGGACAGGTCGATCCCAGGCAGGCCTCGGTCCTCGCATCCAGCTTCTGCCACAGCGCGCTCGACTCGGGCATTCCCGAAAGCTCGGCGCGGTCGCCGGTTTCCGTTTCATTCTCCCACTCGGCAATCTGGCGGAACTGGTCGATTTCTTCGAGTCCCGACAAAATCGGCTGCGTGCGCAGAGCGGTCAGCTTGTGGCGGCAAAGATAGTTGGCGCGGCCCTTCATGTAGCAGACGCGCAACTCGCCCAGCAGGGTTTCGAGAAAAGGAACATCGCGGAAGTAGAGCTGGTCTTGCAGCGCCTTGGTGCCGGTCGAGATGATGACGCGCTGGCCCGTGCGCAGGGCGGGCAAAAGATAAGCCAGGGTTTTTCCGGTTCCCGTGCCGGCTTCGACGATCAGGTGGCGATGCTCGCCCAGCGCCCGTTCCACGGCCTTGGCCATTTCGAGCTGCCCCGGCCGATATTCATAGGGCAGCGGCGAACGCGCCAGAATGCCGCCGGGCGCGAAGAACTCGTGCAGCGTGGGCAGAGTGCGGGTTGGGCTTTCGCTTGAGACCATCGGGACTGTGCGCTCTCACCATCATAGTGATGCGGCCCGGTCCAAGCCTCTGCGCGCTCAATTCAGCACAAAAATGGAGCTGCGCGCTTCAACCCAACTTCGTTTTTTTGCTGGGAACCGCAACCGGGCCTGAAGATTCGCCCGCCGCCCGGCTCTTTCCAGCATTCATCCATTCGCCAACCGCGAAAGCCAGGTCCAACCCCGCCCAGGATTGAACGCCGAGCGCGCGCTTCACGGGCTTCTTGCGGGCCTGAAGAGGTTTCCGTTCCGCGGCCACTTTCTCCGCCGCGGCGCAGAAAGGATTGACCGGATTGAGGTTGATAGGGCTTCGATAGGTGCGCATGATTCACTCCTTGCTCGGACAGAAGGCAATGGAATGACCTGAAGCTTGCGCACTGGATGAGAAAGAACTTATACGGAGCTCATTCATCAACGGATTGGTTCCTGCGCCTCGCGTCTGCTCCCCGATACTCCGGCGCTTCCAGACAATCAGGGCTCGGACGCCAAACCCCCGTTCCTCATCCGAAGTCCGGGTCTTTGCCCTCAGTTCCGCCGTGGTATTGATCATCGCTTTGCGTCTGGCCTTGTTGCGCGTCCATCCATTTCCCGATCATCAGAGATTCTTCAGGAGTTGCCGCTTCCTCGATCTCCGCTGCGCCTTTGAGCAGTTTCTTGCGGACTTCAGCGGCCCGCCCGGCCGCGATGGCTTCCCGATTCTGCGCAGTGGAGTAAAAGTTGGCCGCGTTGACGGCCATGGGATTCCCATGAATGTGCATAGCGCCCTCCTAAGAAGCTGGAGGGCAATTGCACCGCCGAAACTTTGCAGGAAAAATCAGAAAAAACTCAAATGTGGACAGAGTTTTGGCTGCGGACGCTGATTGACTTCTCCAAGTGGACTAAGTAAACTTAGTCCATGGCGTATACTGTCCATCAGGCGAAGACTAACTTCTCGCGGCTGCTCAAAGAGGCGGAAGCGGGCCAGGAGGTCGTGGTTATGCGTGGCAAAAAGCCGGTGGCCAAGATCGTTGCCATCCACGAGCCCACCGAACCCGAGCTTCCCTTCCGTCTTTTGGGCGCCTATCGTGGGCAAATCAGTTGGGATGAGGATGCATTCGATCCGATGACCGACGAAGAGCTGGTCGAACACGGATTCGACTGCTTGCTCGACGGCGCATTGGTTCCTCCGCCCGAAACCGCATGAGATACCTGCTTGACACGCACACTCTGCTTTGGGCGCTGGAATCTCCGGAAAGGCTTTCCGCTCCGGCCAGGAAGATTGTCGAAGACCCTGCAACCGAATTGCTGCTGTCGATCACAACTCCATGGGAGCTGGCGATCAAGACGAATTCCGGCAAATTGAAGGCTGAAAGGATCCTCGACAGCTTTGACCAATTGGTCTCGTCCGGCGGTTATGAAATTCTGCAAGCAAGCCCATTGCAGGTCATTCGCGCCGGCAGACTGCCGATGCATCACCGCGACCCATTTGACCGGCTGTTGGCTGCCCAGGCGCTGGAGTTGCGTATTCCGCTGTTGAGCCGGGACAGGATCTTCGACCTGTACGGCGTCGAGCGAATCTGGAATTGAATTAAGTGGTTTGTGCCGCCTGAACGGCGATTGGAGACAAGTTTTGTCGAAATATCATAAGATCGGTTGTCCCGACCAGGTCGCGCGCCGGCGCGCTTCCGCTGGTGGCCATTGTGGGCCGGCCCAACGTGGGCAAATCCACGCTCTTCAACCGGCTCACCGGCAGCCGTCGCTCCATTGTGGGCGACGAGCCGGGCATCACCCGCGACCGCATCTATGGCGAATACGAGTGGGCGGGCCGCCAGTTCCGGCTGGTGGACACGGGCGGCATGGTGCCCGACGACGCGGAGCTGATTCCCACCGAGATTTATACCCAGGCGCAGGTGGCTCTGGAAGAGGCCGATGCGCTGGTGCTGGTGGTGGACGCGCGAACCGAGCTGGCCAGCCCGGATTACGACCTGGTGCGGATGCTGATTCGCGGCGGCAAGCCGTTGTTTCTGGCGGTCAACAAGGTCGAGGGCGAGGCCATGGCGATGGTCGCGGAAAACTTTCGCCAGTTGGGCATTCGCAATGTGTTTCCCATCAGCTCCGAGCATGGGCTGGGCATCGGCGACCTGCTCGAAGCGATTGCCGATGCCATTCCCGTCGCCGCCCGAGGCTGTGCTGACCGAGGCCGAGACGCTGGCCGCCGAAGAGGCCACGACCCGCGAAGCCGAAGAGGCTGAAATCTCAGAGGGCGGCCCCGTCCCTCCGGAATCGATCCCGCTGGAACCCGGAAGCGAGCTGCTGCGCCCCCTCCATCGCACCCACGGCGAGTTCGAGCAGCATGAGACCTCGGTGGCCATCATCGGGCGTCCCAACGTGGGCAAATCCACGCTGCTGAATGCCCTGACGGGAACTTCGCGGGCCATCGTGTCGCCCATCGCCGGCACCACCCGCGACGCGGTGGACGAGGTGGTCGATTTCGAAGGCAATCAGCTTCGCTTTGTGGACACGGCCGGCATCCGGCGCAAGGGCAAGACCCACCTGATGGCCGAAAAGCTGAGCGTGGTGATGGCTATCCGGCATTTGGAAGCCGCCGACGTGGCCCTGCTGGTCATCGACGCAACCGATGGCGTGACGGCCGCCGACGCCACCATCGGCGGCTACGCCCACGAGAGCGGCCGCAGCGTGATCATCGTCGTGAACAAGTGGGATGTGGTGACCACGGGCCGCACCGACGGCAAACCGCCTGCCGACCGGGAGATCTTCGAGCAGCAGTTGCGCTCGGTGCTCAAATACCTGAGCTACGCCTCGGTCGTCTTTATCTCCGCGCTCGAAGCGACGGAACCGGGCGGCCAGAAGCTGCTGCGCGTGCTGCATGAGGTTGTGGCCGTGGCCGCCGAGCGGCGCAAGCGCGTCTCCACCGGACAGATGAACCGTTTTCTGGACAAGATCGACTTCCAGCGCGCACCCGTACCGCTGTCCAAGCGCATGCGCATCTTCTACATGACCCAGGCCGCGGTGGCCCCGCCGACGTTTGTGCTGTTCACCGACCGCGAGGTCAAGCTGCACTTCAGCTTCGAGCGCTTCCTCGAGAATCAAATCCGCGCGGCCTTCGGCTTCAAAGGCACGCCCATCTGGTTCAAGGTCAAGGCGCGCAATGAAAAGAAGGACGCGTAGGGGGAAGCGGCCATGTCAGGTGCAAACAACGAATTTTATTCTAATGTGCAACTCCTGCGCAAAAGGATATACAAGCGATATCTGATAGGGGGCCTATCTTTTCTAGTAGGTGGCGGATTTTTGGCATTGCTCGTTCAACCGTATCGCGATTTCATTTTTTTGCCGTCTGGGGGGAGGCTTCATTATTTTTATTGCGCCTCTGATTCGGAGGCTGCAAAGGATGCCCTGCCCCTATTGCGGTTTCAAAGCTCGTGTCGGCCTATTACTTTTCCGAAATTTCAGGTGTATGTGTTG
>CAWBHO010000032.1:0-8787 GCA_963788415.1 uncultured Acidobacteriaceae bacterium
GCCAGACGCCATCCAGTAGCGCAATAGATAATTATGGGAAGAGAACGGAAAGGTCATGCCGAAAGTCATCAGTTCGGCGCCGCTCTCCTTGCGTTGCCGCACGACGCGGGCCAGCGCGCGCGCGCTCGAAACGGGATCGACAAGATCGCCGTCGGCGACGGTTTGCAAATCAGCGTAAAGCGTGGGCGAAACGGTAATGGCGTTTCCGTTCACCGCGAGAGTGAACGGCGTGATGATCGGAACCTTGGCGCAACCGAGCCCAAGGCTGGAGGCGATCGCCATCGGCGCCAATAAATGCGCGGCGTCGAACAGCCCGATGTTGAGCTTGTCGCGCACGTTCGACCAGGAGACTTCGCGCGCCAACTGGATGTCGAGGCCCTCGGCGACGGCGAAGCCTTTGTCGACGACGACAAACAGCGCCGCCGCGTCCACGAGCGGAATAAACCCGATCCGTATGGGTTTGAGCGCCTTGGTCATTTCAGAAGCTCCGCCGCGGTGATGATCGCGGCCGCGATGTCCGCGATTTTCTTCTTCTCACGCATCGCGGCGCTTCGCATCAGCCGATAGGCTTCATCCTCGGTGAGACCCTTGCTTTTCATCAAAATGCCTTTCGCGCGATCCAGCGTTTTGCGATCTTCCAGGTTTGTTTTCGCGCGCTCAAGTTCGCTTTGAAGTTTGGAGAAAGCATTGAACCGGGAAATGCATAAATCAAGTATCGATTTGACCCGTTCCTTTTTTAAGCCGTCGACGATATAGGCCGAAACACCGGCGTCGACGGAAGCCTCGATCGACGCCGTATCGCTCTGGTCGACGAACATCGCGACTGGACGCCGCACGATGCGGCTCACCTGAAACATCTGTTCGAGCGTATCGCGGGAAGGATTTTCGAGGTCTATGAGGATCACGTCCGGGTCGATGGCGTGAATGCGCATCAGCAGATTGTTCATGGGCGTTGGCCGCCAGCTTGGGCTCGGTGATGATGGGGGTGAACAGATGGGGCACACCCTCGTACATGCCCAGCTCGACGCGCTTCGGGTCCACCAGGATGAGCCGGACCTGGGAGGGCGTGGTGCGGTAGAGCAAACTCATGATCATGGCGTTGATGGCCACGGATTTGCCGCTGCCGGTCGAGCCGGCAATCAGTACGTGGGGCATTCCGGCCAGGTCGGCGGTGATGATGCGGCCGTTGATGTCCTTGCCCATGGCGATGGTCAGCCGCGATTTGGCCTTGTGGAAGACTTCCGACTCGAGGCAATCGCGCAGGTGAATCGTCTCGCGCCGGTGGTTGGGCACCTGGATGCCCACGGTGTTTTTGCCGGCCATGCGCTCGATGAGGATGCTTTCCGCGCGCATGGCGAGGCAAAGATCGTCGGCCAGGCCGGTGACGCGCGAGTACTTCACGCCCGCTTCGGGCTTGAATTCGTAGGTGGTGACCATGGGGCCGGGGTTGATCTGGACCACCTGGCCGCGCACGTCGAACTCGGCGCATTTTTCGACCAGAACCTTGGCCTCTTCGCGTAATTCGTCTTCGCGGATGGCCTGCGGGCCGTCGCCGGGGTTGAGCAGGGTGGTGGGCGGAAGCTTGAAGCCGCTCACCTGCTTGGGCGCGACCGCGGCCGTATGCAGTTCGGCGTCCGCGCGCAGGTGGATGGCAATTTCCCCGGCGGGCGGCGCGGCGGCAGAGACCGGATCGGGAGCGGGTGCAGCCGGGGCCGCAGCAAAGCGGGCGATGCCGGTTGCCGGCTCCGCGGAGCGCTCCTCGTCCGAACGTACACTCGCCGGCCGCGACGGCACAAGTTGCAGCCGGGCGGGCGAAGATGGGGCAGGGTCGGCCTGTGCTCCAACTGGAATCGGCGCGATCGGGATGACGGCGGCCGGAGCCGGCACGGGCTCCCCTCCCACCGAAGAAGACCGGTTGCTGGAGGCTGCCGATTCCCAGATGTTCGGCCTGACGCTGGAAGGCCGCGCCTGTCCGGCGTCTTCGTCCGCATCCGCCTGAAGGGGAGCGCGCTGAAAGGCGGGAATGTCCTGCGGGTCAGCGTCGGCTGCGCGCCGGCCGCGGCGGAAGAGGCGGGAGAGCAGACTGCGGGGCGCCTGGAACTCGGCTGGAAGCTCGGCGGATTCGGCCTCCGGCAAGACGCCGGGAATAAGCGGCTGCGATCCGTCGGGCTGGTGCTCCCTGTCAGGGTGGAGCTCCTTGTCGCTTTGAAGTTCGCGCTCGGCAAGCCGCTCGCTTCTGAGTTCGGCGCGCTCCTCGCGCCAGTTGTGCCAGCGGTCCCGAAGCGAAAAGGCCTGAAGCCAGCGGTTTTGGATGGTTTCAGCCAGAGCCCAGAAGCTGACGGCCGAGGCCAGCCAGATGCCCGCCAGCGCCAGCACGCCCGCCACCAGCCAGGCTCCCTGAAGGTTCAGATAGGTGACCAGCAGCCCGGCCATGAGCTTGCCCGTCACGCCCTCGACGGGAACCGAGTGAAGCCAGAGCCAGCGCTCAGGAAGCAATCCGAAGACCGCGGGCACAAAAACGATGGCCAGCAGAACGCCCATCGAGCGCAGCCAGACCGATCCGCCGGGGCGGGAGCGCATCCACGTCCAGCCCAGTCCGCCCAGCCACAGCGGCAGAAAAAAGGCGGTCATTCCGATTGCCTGGAGCAGCAGATCGCTGAGCGACGCTCCAAAAAGTCCAATCCAGTTGCGGACGGCGTGGGATGCGGCCGGGTCGGTGGAGGTGTTCAGGGAGGGGTCCGCCGGGTGATAGGTGGCCAGCGCGAGCAGGAGGAGAAGCGCGGCCAGCAGCATCACGGTCCCCAGAAAGATGTTCAGGGGGCGGTTACGCGTCGGCGATAACACAATGCGAGTGGGCTTCATGGCGGGCGCTCCGTCTTGGCGGACCCTGAGGAAAGCTGCCGCGGGCGAGCGGGTCAGGCGGGCAAAAACTTCCAGGGCCAGTCTCTATTATGTCTTCCGGAGAAGCGAATTTCGGGCAAAAGTGGGCGGAGGGAACCTTGCTGTGGACCCCCGGACCGAGGGCGAAGCTGGCGAAAGCGGACCTTTACCAGATCCGCCGCACGGCGAACTGGTCGAGTTGAGAGTCGGGACTGAGAATGGGGATGTCCTGGCTCAGCGCCTGGGCGGCGATCATGCGGTCGAATGGGTCGCGATGCTCGGCGATGAGCCGGCCAGCACGCAGAGCGGAGCCGGCGTCGATGGCCAACAGCGTGTAGCCGGCCGCTTCCATCACGTCGATGAAATCCCGTTCGAGCTTCTCCGCGCCGGGGAGCTTGCCGAGGCGCACTTTGGTCGCGACCTCCCAGGCGGAGGCCGCCGAAACCAGAATCACGTTGGACTCGTCGGCCACGATCTGCCTGGCTTCGTTGCCCAGGGCCGCAGGGGCGAGGGTGGCCCAGATGAGGGTACAGGTGTCGAGCAGAACCTTCACTGATCGCCCTCATTCCAGAGACGAAGTTCCTCTTCCGGCAACGGCTCGAAGAACTGACCGGAGAGGACGAATCCGGGGGTTTCCAGAGCACCCAGCCGCTTCTTGGCTTGAGGGTGAATGGCCTCCAGCCGGGCCACGGGGGTCTTCGCGCGGCCGGAGGTAATCAGGACGACTTCGCCTTGCTGGGCCTGCTTGACGAGGCTCGAAAGGTTGGTTTTTGCCTCGAAGATGGTGGAAGAAATCATGGCGGCCTCCATCCTGCTAAGATAGATTAGCTAATATCTGGGCGGATTGCAACTCTTTCTCGAAGAAAATCCTCTTATGTGGAGGGGCTGGAAGTGAAACTGCCTTCTTTTCAATGCAACTTTCAGAAAATCTCGGGCGAGTCTTGCGGCGTGTCAGCGGCTTGATTCACCTCTGCACAGGCCAGGGCCAACGGGAGCGGCGCAACGAGGAACAAGCCCAATCTTCCGGCGCCGGTCACATCCCGGCAATCTTCCCGCCCCAGATCAGCAGCGCCGAGCCGAGCAGGATGCGGTAGACGGCGAAGACGGTAAAACCGTGCTGGCGGACCCAGTAGAGGAACCACTCGACCACGCCCAGGGCCACGATGAACGAGACTACGGTGCCGATCACGAGGACCATCCAGCGGTCGGAGTTCATCACCACGTGCGCAGCGACGGTTCCTGCTGCCCCGGCCGCTCGGCCGGAGTGAATTTCCTTGACCAGATCCCAGCCGGTGGCGGCGATCATGGTGGGAATGGAGAGCAGGAAGCTGAATTCGAGCGCGGATGGCCGGTCCATGTCCGCCAACTGGCCGGCGGCGATGGTGGACATGGAGCGCGAGGTTCCAGGAAAGACGGCCGAAAGCGTCTGGCAGAGACCGATCCAGATGGCCTGCCCCAGGCTCATCTGCTCCACGTGGGTGGTGCCGGGATCGTAGCGCTGGCTCCAGGCGTCGACGATCCACATGACGATGCCGCCGATAAGCATCGCCAGAGCCATCGCCTTCAGGCTGCCGAGGTTCTTCTCGCTCCATTTGTGCAGCAGGAGCGCGGGCGCCGAGGTGCAAGCGAAGGCGATAAAAGTCAGCGAGATGGGGTGCGTCAGCCAGTTGCGGTCGCCGCTCTCGCCCCGGGGAAAGGTGCGCAGGAAGTCGACGATCCGCCCCAAAAACAGCAGCAGCAGCGCAAGAATGGCGCCCAGTTGGATGACGATGGTGTACATCTTCCAGTAGGCGTCATTGAGCGGAATCCTCATCAGCGCTTCACTGATGCGCAGGTGCGCTGTCGAGCTGACGGGCAGAAACTCGGTCAAGCCTTCCACAATGCCCAGCAAAACGGACTGAAGGTATACGTTCAAGAAGCCTCCGTGGTTGCGTGTGACATCTGCCGGCATCCGAGCGCAGAAAACTTGGATCCGTCGATTGCCGCCGATGTCCTAAACGGGAACGCCTTGATCTAATTTGTACACCAGAGCCCTGGCTCGGTTCAGGCGCAAGGACAGGCCCTCGATAAAAAGGCGGTAAGGGGAAATTCGGTCATTTCGCGAGAACCAGCAGCGAGAATCCGCCAAGAATTCTCACCGCAAGATCCTGGTCGATGGCAAAAAGCAGTTTCCTGGGAAGTTTCATAAGTCTCGCTTTCCAGTTAAGATTCGCAAGCTCCAAAGAACTTTCAGTATAGAAATAGTCTGCCACTTCATATCCTGTATCCTTCAGAGCCGCAAGCGCGGTTTCCTTTGTAAAGTAGTGAATATGCCCGAATTTTTTTCTGACGAAACGCAGCGGAGAGGCGCGTAGAACTGTCTGCACAGACAAATCGAGAGGGATATGAAAGATCTTGTATTCTCCCTTCTGCCGCAATCTGCGGATAAAACCCATGTAATCCTCGACGTGCTCGAATACATCGATCGCCATCACGATATCGAAATGGGCTTCTTCTTTCTCAAGCAAATCTTCGAGAAAGAAACACAGATTTTCTTTTTGCTTCTTTTTGCAAATCTCGAAAGCTTGGGGGGAAATCTCGTACCCCGAAAAGCGGACATTGGGACCGTAGAAATCGGCCAGGCAGTTCAATATCTCGCCAGCTCCACATCCGGCCTCACATATGGTTGATGGACTGATCTTGTTTTTCTTCAGTATCCTGCATATTTTTTTCGCCTTCCACGATGAATCTTCCTCATGCCACGTGGGATTCTTGGCAAGATAGGTGCCATCTTCATAAACGGTGGTAGCGCCCATGCTTTTCTCCTTTGGATGGGAGTTTTCACTTGCTTGTCTGGCGACGTGCTATCGCGCCTCTTGTTACAACTCGATTGGGTTCGTCCTATGCATTTGCCTCAATCTCCAAAGCCTGGAGACCCGAAAAGGGCCGGCTCGGGAACACAAGTCACAGGACTGCTTCGTCCTGAAGCGATTTTCCCGGGGCCTTCGTCAATCCTGCTCCGTCGTCCGGATGGATTTCGGCCGGCTGCCACGCCTCGCCACCTGGTAGCGGCCGAGATACATTCAAGCCTTTCACGATGCCCAGCAAAACAGACTGAAGGTGTAGGTTCAAGAAGCCTGCGAAGGCCAACAAATTGCATACTGGCGGAAAAGCGCGGAAAACCCGCTTCCGCCCACTCCAGGGCCGGTAGCGTGATCGGGAACGCCTTCTTCTAATTTGAACACGCGCCCCGCAGGCTACGCCGTGAAATCCTGTTGAGGAAACCTGTTGATCAACCGGACGGGCAACTGATCCCAAGGCGGGCGGCAATGCGCTGTGCCGTGGCCAGGCGCGCCTGGGTGATCGGCCGAAACGAGGCGCTTGCGGCTTCGAGCACTTCAGGAGGCGCTGTTTTCGGCGTGCCGCAGTTGAAGGGCGGTTCGGGAGCATATTCGAGGGAAAGTTGAATCTGCTGCGCGACACGATCGCCACGCAGCAGAGACGCCACTCGCAGCGCACCGTCAATTCCTGCCGTGATGCCGGCGGCACTGATGTGCTTGCCGTCGACGACAACGCGAGCCTGGACAGGAATCGCTCCAAAGTATCCCAGCAGGTCGAATGCCGCCCAATGCGTGGTGGTCTTCAAGCCGCGCAGCAGGCCGGCCGCGCCACATAACAAGGCGCCGGTGCAGACGGAAAATGTGTATTGAGCGCGGCTGGCCTGCTCTCGGATGAAATGGAGAACATCCTCGTCCTCCATCAGAGCTTCTTGTCCCGGACCGCCGGGAACAATCAGTAAATCGAGGGGCGGAGCGGCGGCCAATGTCTTGTCCGGCGTGAGGATCAATCCATTCAGGTCGCGAATCGGCTTCGCTTCTTTTGCCAATACATGAAAGGTGGAGTTGGGAAGCCGCGAAAGAACGGCAAACGGACCGGTCAGGTCGGCCTGATCGATCCCCGGGAAAATGATCGCTCCAATGTTGAGATGTTTTTCCGCGCCACGCATTCGGGTAAGCTCCAATACGTATTTTACGAGTTCTGGGGACAACAAATTAGAGGGCGTTTTCAGCGAGGATTTCGGCCAGGAGAACCGGGTCCACGTTGCCGCCGCTCACCACAGCCACGGCTTTTTTATAGACGGGCAACTCCCCCGCATGGAAGAGCAGCGCCGCAACAGCCACCGCTCCGCTGGGTTCGGGAACCAGGCGAGTGGCGGCTACAATCGCCCGCATGGCGGCGCGAATCTCAACCTCGGTGACGGTCAGGATGCCGTCCACAAAGGCCTGGATGTGGGCAAAGTTGCGCACACCCACGCTCTGCGTGCGCAGGCCGTCGCAGAGGGTGCGGCTGACCAGCTCGGCGGGCCACGTGACGATAGAGCCAGTGCGAAAGCTCTCCGCCGTGTCGCCGGCCAGCTCCGGCTCTATGCCGAAGACCTTTGCCTGCGGCCGCAACTGCTTCACCGCGGCGGCCACACCGCTCAACAAGCCACCGCCGGAGACCGGCGTCAGCACCAGGTCCACATCGGGAAGAGCTTCGACGATCTCCATGCCGCAGGTGGCTTGGCCGGCGATGATCTGCCCGTCATCATAGGGCGGCACGACGACGTACCCGTGCTCGCGGACAAGCTGCTCGGCCACGGCCAGCCTCTCGCTCGAAGCCAGGCCTACATCGACGACCTCCGCACCCAGCGCCAGCGTCGCCGCACGCTTGATGGCGGGCGCGTTCGAGGGCATCACGATGACAGCCTTAGCTCCAACATCGCGCGCCACAAAGGCCACGGCCTGGGCGTGGTTGCCGCTCGAATAGGTGATGACGCCGCGGGCGATCTCGTCGGGCGTAAGTTGCAGAATCTTGTTGGCCGCGCCGCGGATTTTGAATGCGCCGATGGGCTGGAGGCTTTCCGCCTTGAGCCAGATTTGCTTGCCGGTTCCGTAGCCGGAGAGGCCGGGAAAAGCGGCTTCGACCAGCGGGGTCTTCACGGCGATTTGCGCGATGCGGGCGGCGGCGGCGCGGATGGTGGCGAGCGAAATCAGTGAGTCTGCCATGCTGTCATTATCTGCCCGGCAATTCCGGCGATGCGTGACTCGGCAGGGGCGATTGCGCGGAGAAGCGAACCGGCGAGGGCGCGGAATCGCGAGATTTTGTCGAGCGGGGCAGATCTCCCGAAAGTGCGGGGCTGAAGCCGTGTCCTTCCAAAAGCATTCACTTGCGCAGAGGCTCCCGGGAGTGGAATTTCGCGGCCTTTGCGCGATTTACCTGTTGAATTCTCCAGCTTTTCAGCCTATGATAAGGATGCAGACGAATTTGTCCGCCTTAGTTGCCGTGGGTACGCCGGCTGGCGGAGAGATGAGTGGGCTTACAGCCCACTTTTTATTTGGGGCAAATGCTTCGGTTTGAAGCGGATTTTCCGTTCTTCGGATACCTCGGTTTTTGGGGCCGAAACAGGGCGGATGGATCGATTAGAGGCCTTCGATGAACGGGTCTCCCAACCGACGAGAAGGTCTGGAGGGTTATTTGGCCACTGGCGATTCATGGACGACCCAGACATTTTTCATCTGCTCACAACGCGGGCGGGCTTGGGCCGGTGCAGCGTGGTTGCCTCGAGGCTGGCATCGATTCGGAGGTCTGCGCACCCGCCACGTTTTCTCGTTATGCCCATGCCGACGCGCGCACGCGTTGAAGGCTGGCGTTCCCACTACCGCCATCCAAGACACGGTGGGGCATGCCTCGGATTTCTTGAGACCACGGCGCACTACGCGCGGCTTTGGCTGGTGGACCGTCGAGAGGCTTACCGCGTGGCAGACTTCAAGGAAGGACCATGAAAGCATGTGTTTTGGTGATCCACCGTGGACCGCGCTCAAACGACAACCTTCCAGCGGGTTCGCCCGCGCCTTCCTGTCGGACACATCGACGGGACCAACCGTC
>CAWBHO010000033.1:0-11220 GCA_963788415.1 uncultured Acidobacteriaceae bacterium
CCGAAGACGCAATGGAGCAAGCGCTCTTTTCAGGTGGTGCTGCCGGCCGACGCGGTGGTCGAGGAGGTAGCCGCGCAACGGCCCGGCGGGCTGCCCACCACGCTCAAGCTGGACCCCGACGGCCCCAAGGGCCACTATGCCTTCGATTTCCCCATCCAGCCGGATGACAGCCAGAAGAGCACGCTTTTTCAGATCAGCTATGACGTGCCGTACAACGGCGGCAAGTTTACCTTTCACCCCCAGGTCACGCTGGCCACGCAGAGCGTGGGCGTACTGCTGCCCAAGAGCATGACCTTCACGGCGGCCGCGGACTCGGTCTTCCTCTCGGTACACGAGGATCCTACCGTGCAGACCATGGTGGCGAAGAATATGGTGCCGGGCAAGGCGCTCGCTTTCACGGTTTCGGGCACCGGATCGATTCCCCGCGAGGACCAGGGCGGGCAGGGCAGCCAGGCGCAGGGTCCGAGCGCTGGCGGCAATCAGCCTGGCGGCGGTCTCGGCGCTCCCATCGGCACGCCCGACCCGTTGAACAAGTACAAATGGTGGATTCTGGGCGGAGTGGCACTCTTGATGGTGGCCGGAGCCGGCATTCTGCTGCGCAAGCCCGCCACAGGCGCTCCGATCGACGCCGGAACCGGGGCGGAGCCTGTGCCCGTCTCGCCCGCCGTCGGACGAGTGGCCCTGCTGAATGCGCTCAAGGAGGAACTCTTCGCGCTGGAGAGCGAAAAGGCGGCCGGAACGCTGGCGCCGGAGGAGTACGTCACGGCGAAGGCCGCGCTGGATACGGTGTTGGCGAGGGCGCTGAAGAGAAACTCCTAGCTGCCGTTCGGGTCCAAGCGGCGCCTTCCACCCCACGGGCGTACCATGAACCTGGATTGCTGCGGGCCGCCTCGTTCAGCTTGCGCGGAACGAGGCGGTGGGCGTACGCGGGCAAGCGGCCGAAAGCAGACGGCCGGGGGTACGAAATGAAGATGCTCAAGACCACTTTTCTTCTCACCGGACTGACGCTGATTCTGGTGATCGCAGGGGATTACTTCGGCGGACCCGGCGGCGCGCTGCTGGCCTTTGCTTTGGCGGCGGCCCTGAATTTCTGCAGCTACTTCTACTCCGACAGAATTGCGCTGCGTCTATACCGGGCACGGCAGGCGACGCGGGACGAACTGCCGCGCCTGTTTGCGGTGGTGGAGCAGTTGGCGGTGCACGCCGCCATTCCGATGCCCAAAATTTACGTGATCCCCAGCGAGTCGCCCAACGCTTTCGCCACCGGCCGCGATTCCCATCACGCCTCGATCGCCGTGACGCACGGCATTCTGGCGCTGCTCAACGACGACGAACTGGAAGGAGTGCTGGCTCACGAATTGGGTCACGTCCGCAACCGCGACATCCTCACCAGTTCCATCGCCGCCACGCTGGCTGGAGCGATTACCATTCTGGCCCGCATGGCGTTCCTGTTCGGCGGCGGACGGCGGCGCAGCGGCGGATTCCTTTCCGCGCTGCTCATGCTCCTGCTGGCGCCCCTTGCGGCCACTTTGATTCAGTTGTGGGTCTCCCGCACGCGCGAGTACGAAGCCGACGCCAGCGGCGCTCAACTGACCGGCAACCCCTATGCCCTGGCCAGCGCTTTAGAAAAAATCTCCACGGTCAGCCGCCAGGTTCCCTTGGCGGCGTCGCCAAGTTCGGCGCACCTGTTCATCGTTGCGCCACTGCTCTCGGGTCCGGGCTGGGCCGGCCTGTTTTCCACCCATCCGCCCATTCAAGAGCGCGTCCAGCGCCTGATCGGCAGAACGTCGGTTTTAGGGGACAGGGTCTAGGAATCAGGAACTGAGGGCGGTGAAAAATTTCGAGATGCGGGGCTCTGTTTTCCTTGCGCGGAAGTGGCGTTCCCTGTTTTCTTTCACCGGATTCCTGTGGCCTTGTATTCTTCCCTCATGAAGACACTGCTCCGCACACTGCTTTTCCTTGCGCTCATCGTCTGGCTGGGCGCGGAGATCTTTTTCCCCATCGTGGCCGCCGTCACCTTTGAAACCCTGCGGCCCGATACCCATCTGGCTGGAACCATCGTCGGCCATCTGCTGCGCATTCTGCATGGCATGGGGCTGGGCGCGGGGCTTGTGGCACTGGTGGTGCTGGCGGCGGCTCCGGCGATGGGCGTCTACAGGGGGCGCTCGGTGTTCGTACCGATGGTGCTGCTGGCCGGGATGGCCGGGCTTATCGTCTACTCGCAGTTCGCCGTGATTCCGGCCATGGAGCGGGACCGCATCGCCACCGGCGGAGCCATCGACCGGGCGGCCGCGGCCGATCCCAGCCGCGTGGACTTCGAGAAACTGCACAAGCGCAGCGAAGGCGTGGAGGGAGCCATTCTGCTGCTGGGTCTGGCGACGGTCGTGCTCGTGGCCAGGGCGGAGACGAAACGCGCGTAAAGAACAGGAAATTGCCCAAAGCTGATTTATTTCGTCAGCTTGTCCAGAGCGAGGTTGAGTTCGAGCACATTGACGCGGGGTTCGCCGAGCAGACCCAGCGTGCGGCCGGCCGTGTGCTGCTCAATCAACTCGCGCACGCTCTGTTCGCTCAAGTTGCGGGCCTTGGCGACGCGCGGGGCCTGGTAGTAGGCATTGTCGGGGGTGATGTCCGGGTCCAGGCCGGATGCGGACATGGTGACCATGTCGATGGGCACCGGCTGGCCGGGATTCTGTTTCGCGAGCTGGTCGATCGAGCTCTGAATCCGCGTAACCAGCGCCTTATTGGACTGGGCCAGATTGGAGCCGCCCGAGGCGGTCGCGTCGTAGCCGTTGCCCGCCGCCGAGGGCCGGGGATGGAAGTAACGGTCGCTGGTGAAGCTCTGGGCCAAGAGTTCAGAGCCGATCACCTGGCCGTTCTGGAGAATGAGGCTGCCCGAGGCCTGGCGGGGGAAGAGCACGGCGGCGATGCCGGTGATCAGCAGCGGATAGCCCAGGCCCACCAGGAGCGCGGTGACGAGCGTGAAGAGAATCGACGTTTTCCATACGGAGTGCCGGGCGGTGGCCGTTTTGGCCGGAGCCGCGATAGCAGGAGTGGATACGGTGGCATGCATGATCGATCTCCTATTTGAGTGCCTCGGGGGTGAATGCCCCGTCGTATTTGTAAGGTTGAATGTACGGGCTCAGGCCCGTGCCTTTCATTCCCAGAGCGAGTGCCCTTCGTTCCCAAATCCAGTGCCCTTTACCCGCTGGAGATTGTCTACGCCAGGTGCGCGGCAACCAGAAGCAGGTCGATGGCCTTGATGCCGATAAACGGTACGACGATGCCGCCGAAGCCGTAGATGAGCAGGTTGTTGCGCAGCAGGATGTCGGCCGGCTTAGGCTCGTACTTGACGCCTTTCAGAGCCAGCGGAATCAGGGCCACGATAATCAGCGCGTTGAAGATGACCGCCGAGAGGATGGCCGAATGGGGCGAGTGCAGTTCCATGATGTTGAGCACGCCCAGAACCGGGAAGACGCCGGCGAACATGGCGGGGATGATGGCGAAGTACTTTGCCACGTCGTTGGAGATGGAGAAGGTGGTCAGCGCGCCCCGGGTCATGAGTAGCTGTTTGCCGATCTCGACGATTTCGATGAGCTTGGTGGGATTGGAGTCGAGATCGACCATGTTGCCGGCTTCCTTGGCGGCCTGCGTGCCGGAGTTCATGGCCACGCCCACGTCGGCCTGGGCCAGCGCTGGGGCGTCGTTGGTGCCGTCGCCGGTCATCGCCACCAGCTTGCCCGTGCCCTGTTCCCGCTTGATCAGGTCCATCTTGTCCTTGGGTTTGGCCTCGGCCAGAAAGTCGTCCACGCCGGCCTCGCGGGCGATGACCGCGGCGGTCAGCGGGTTATCGCCGGTGATCATGATGCTGCGGATGCCCATGGCGCGCAGCCTGGCCAGCCGTTCCTTGAGGCCGCCCTTGACGATGTCCTTGAGGTGGATGACGCCCAGAGCGGTCGAATTTTCCGCCACCACCAGCGGCGTTCCGCCCATGCGCGCCACTTCTTCGACAGTTTCTGCGACCTTTCTGGGCAGCGAGGAGCCCTGCTCTTCGAGAAAGCGGGCGATGGCGTCCACCGAGCCCTTGCGGATGCGGGTGCCGGTCAGGTTAACGCCGCTCATGCGGGTCTGGGCCGTGAAGGGAACGAACTCGGCGTGAATGCCGGCGAGGTCGCGTCCGCGCAGGTTGTACTTTTCCTTGGCCAAGACGACAATGGACCGGCCTTCGGGGGTTTCGTCCGAGAGCGAAGAGAGCTGCGCCGCGTCCGCCAGCCGCTCCGGGCTCACATCCGGGGCGGGGATGAATTCGGTGGCCTGGCGGTTGCCCAGGGTGATGGTGCCGGTCTTGTCCAGCAACAGGGTGTTCACGTCGCCGGCGGCCTCGACCGCGCGTCCGCTCATGGCCAGCACGTTGTATTGGACGAGCCGGTCCATGCCGGCGATGCCGATGGCCGACAAGAGTCCGCCGATGGTGGTGGGGATGAGGCAGACCAGCAGCGAAACCAGCACAAAGATGGTCTGCGGCGCCTTCGCATAGATGGCAAAGGGCTGCAACGTGACCACGGCCAGCAGGAAGATGATCGTCAGCCCGGAGAGCAGAATGCTGAGAGCGATCTCGTTGGGTGTCTTCTGGCGGCTGGCGCCTTCGACCAGGGCGATCATGCGGTCCAGGAAGGTTTCGCCGGGGTTGGAGGTGATGCGCACCTTCATCCAGTCGGACAAGACTTTGGTCCCGCCGGTGACGGCCGAGCGGTCGCCGCCGGCCTCGCGGATGACCGGCGCCGACTCGCCGGTGATGGCCGACTCGTCCACCGAGGCCACGCCTTCGATGACCTCGCCGTCGCCGGCGATGTATTGGCCAGCCTCGACGTAGATCACGTCGCCCACGCGCAACAGGCCGCTGGCGATCTCTTCCAGGCCGCCATCAGCCGTGTACTTTCTGGCGATGGTCTCGCCCTTGGCCTTGCGCAGGGTGTCGGCCTGGGCTTTGCCGCGGCCCTCGGCCATGGCTTCGGCAAAGTTGGCAAACAGCACCGTGAACCACAGCCAGAAGGTGATCTGAAAATTGAAACCGAAACCGGGACGGTGGTGCATGGTGTTGTCGATGAGCAGCAATGTGGTGAGCAGGGAGCCCACTTCCACCACGAACATCACCGGGTTTTTGACCATCCAGCGGGGATCGAGCTTGCGCACCGAATCCACCAGCGCCTGAGCCATGATTTCCGTGTTCCAAAGACTCTTTTTTTCAAGCATGTCAGTCCGTTTCTTGATTCAGCCGCCAGTTGCTAGCCTCTGGCTGCCGATGCTGGAAAATCCGACTTCATATTCGATGACCAATAGCCAAAAGCTAGAGGCTAGAAAAGCTGCCCTGCATGAAGCTCCAGGTGTTCCAGGATCGGTCCCAGGCTGAGGGCAGGGAAGAAGGTGAGCGCGCCGACAATCACCACCACGCCGACCAGCAACACGGTGAAGAGCGTGGTGTTCACGGGGAAGGTTCCCGGCGAGGGAGGCACAGACTTCTTCTGGGCCATATTGCCGGCCAGGGCGAGGACGGGAATCATCATCAGGAGCCGTCCGATGAGCATGTCCCAGCCCATCGCGATGTTGTACCACCAGTTGGTTCCCAGGCCGGCGAAGGCCGACCCGTTGTTGCCGGCTCCGGAGGTGAAGGAGTACAAAACCTCGGTGAATCCGTGCGGCCCCGGGTTGGCCATGGCCGACTGTCCCACCGGAAGCAGCACAAAGATGGCGGCGAAGGTGAGGATGATGAACGGGAAGATGAGCGCGTAGAGCATGCACATCTTCACGTCATAGGCTTCGATCTTCTTGCCCAGGTATTCAGGCGTGCGGCCCACCATGAGTCCGGCGATGAACACCGCCAGCACCACGAAGATGAGGATGCCGTAGAGGCCGGAGCCGACGCCGCCGAAGACGACTTCGCCAAGCATGATGTTGGTCAGTACGACCATGCCGCCGAGCGGAGTAAAGCTGTCGTGCATGCTGTTGACGGCGCCGCAACTGGCGTCGGTGGTGATGGTGGCGAACAGGGCCGACTCGGCGATGCCGTTGCGCACCTCCTTGCCCTCCATGTTGCCGCCCGGCGCGGTCGCGGTGCGTGCCTGCTCAGCGCCGTGAATCATGGGGTGGGGATGGGCCTCGGCCCAGTAGCAAGCGGTGAATCCGACGGCGAAAAGCACGAACATGGCCGCGAAGACCGCCCAGCCGTGACCCGGCGAGCCCGTCATTCTCCCCAATGTATAAGTCAGACCCGCGCCGATAACAAAGATGGACAGAATCTGCAGGTAGTTGGACAGCGGCGTGGGATTCTCGTAGGGATGGGCGCTGTTGGCGTTGAAAAATCCGCCCCCGTTGGTGCCCAGCATCTTGATGGCTTCCTGCGAGGCCACGGGGCCCTGTCCGATGGTTTGGAGCTGCGTAGGCTGTTCGAGGGGGTGGGCCACGGTATAGGCGTGCAGATTCTGCGGAACGCCCTGCCAGACGAGCAGCAGCGCGTAGACCAGGCAGGTCGGCAGCAGCACATAGAGAGTGGTGCGGGTCATATCCACCCAGAAGTTGCCGATGGTGCCGGAGCCGGTCCGCTTGATGCCGCGAATCAGGGCCACGGCCACCGCGATACCGGCCGCGGCCGACCAGAAGTTGTGGGTTGCCAGGCCCATCATCTCGGTCAGATAGCTCATCGTGCTTTCGGGCGTGTAGAACTGCCAGTTGGTATTGGTGGCGAAGCTGGCGGCGGTGTTCCAGGCCAGATCGGGACCGACGTTGACCAGATGCTGCGGGTTCCATGGGAGGAAAGCCTGCAGCCGCTCAATGGCATAAGTAAAGACCAGGCCGATTGCGGCAAAGCCGAGCATGGCATAGGCATACTCCCGCCAGTTCATCTCTTGTTCCGAGTTCACTGCGCACAACCTGTAAATCAGCCGTTCGATGGGACGAAGCACCGGGTCCAGCCAGGTGCGTTCCCCCTCGAAGACGCGCGCCATATAGATTCCTGCAGGGCGAACGCTTGCCAGCAGGATCAGGCTATAGATGGCAAACTGCAACCAGCCATTGACGGACATGTCAGAATTTCTCCGGGAAGAGCATGGTGATGATCAGGTAAGCCAGCAGCAGAACGGACAAGGTCAAGGCCACAAAAGGGTTGGTGATGATGTCGGTTTGCATGGGCTACCTCAGCTTCTGGCAAGCCTTGACGTAAAGGAACGCCAGGGCGAAGAAGACGATCGTGAACAGCAGCATCGTTGCATCTTGCATCGCGGATCTCCGGGTTGCATGAGCGGCCGGCTGAGAGACTTGAATCGAATGCGGGGTTCAAGCGCCAACTCGCTTCGGTGCAACTTCCTCGAGCCAGGCCATCGGCTCAAGAATCATTCTGGTTCACGGGGTGTTTGACTCGCGAAAATCTTTTCTAAATAAAGCGTAAGGAACGGAGTGCGAGACGAATTCCGGGAAAATTCGCGCCAAACAAGGGGATTTTCATGGCCATTGACGAAGGATTCTGAACGGCAAACGTGGTTTACTCCGGCCGTTACTCCTCGCTGCCTGTCCATCCCTCGGGGAGAAAGCGATAGCCCACCCAGGGCTCGGTCTGGATGTACTGCTTGCCGGTTTCGGCTTCGAGCTTCTTGCGCAACTGCCCAATGAAGACACGCAGGTACTCCGGCTGATGGGCCGATTGCGATCCCCAGACGGCGGTCAGCAGTGCGCGATGGGTCATCACCTTGCCCGAGTGGCGGGCCAGATGGAGCAGCAGATCGAACTCCTTGGGGGTGAGGTGGATCGCCTTGCCCTGCACGGTGATCGAGTGCGCCTCGGCATCCAGCAAAAAGTCGCCCGCTTCAATGGCCGTGGTGGTCCGTTCCGGTGCGCGGCGCAGATGAGCGCGGACGCGCGCCAGCAGCTCCTGAATTCCGAAAGGCTTGGTGACGTAATCGTCGGCGCCGGCATCCAGGGCCTCGACCTTGGAGCGCTCGTGGTCGCGAACGGAGAGCACCAGGATCGGAATCGCTGACTGCGCGCGGATGGCTCGGCAGACTTCGACGCCGCTCAAGCCGGGCATCATCAGGTCGGTGACCACCAAGTCCGGCGTCCAATCGCGGAAGACCAGCAGGCCCTCTTCCGGGTCGTTGGCGGTGCGCACGTCAAAGTTCTGCGCGGCGAAGGCCGCACGCAGCACGCGGGTAATCTGCGGCTCGTCGTCGATGATCAGAATTCTGCCGGGCATCTCTTTCTTCTTTCATCGAAGATTACATCATCCGGGCGGGCAGGTATGATTTCCTTGGAGACAGGATGCAACTTCCGGCCTATTCGCAGCTCGCTGCCCGGTGGATTGCGGCCACGCTGGCTGTTGCGGCGGCCACCGCCCTGCTGGTCTGGCCAGGCGCCAACTCGGCCACCGCCGGGATGGTATTTCTGGTGCTGGTGGTGGGGATTTCCTCTTTGGCGGGGATCAGGCTCTCGCTTTACGCCGCGCTGCTGTGCGCCTGTTCCTTTGATTACTATTTTCTGCCGCCGGTTGGTTCGTGGCACATCACGGGCGCCGAGGCTTGGGTGGCCATGCTGGCGTTTGTGCTCAGTTGCGTGGTGGTGGGCCGGGTGGCCGAGCGGGCGCGCGAGCAGGCGCGGCAGGCCAACGCACGCCGCGACGACGTGGAGCGGCTCTACGAACTTTCGCAGCAGATGATGCTGCACGAGGATGCGGCGAGGCTGATGCGCGACCTGCCGCGGATGATTGCGCGCATCTTCGAGCTGGACGGGGTGGTGCTGTACATTCGCGACCTGAACCAGGTTCATGCCTCGACGGCGGATCTGCCGATGAGCATTGCGGCCAGCCTGCGGTCCATGACCCTGGGACAAAATCCGACGCAAGTCATCCCCGGAGACTTCACGGTGCGGGCGTTGATGCAGGGACTGCGATCGGTGGGCGCGCTGGGCCTGCGGCCAGACAGACTTTCGCGCGAGGTGGCCACGGCGGTCAGCGCGCAAGTGGCCATTGCGCTTACTCGCGCCACGGCCATCGATGCCTCCGCCCACATGGAGGCGGCGCGCGAGGGAGAACGGCTGCGCGCCGCGCTGATCGACTCGCTGACGCACGAACTGCGCACCCCGCTGACCTCCATCCGCGCCGCCGCCACCACGCTGCTTCAGGCCGAGGGGCTGGACGAGGCCGGGCGGCTCGATCTGGCGGCCATCGTCGATGAGGAGAGTGCGCGGCTGGACCGGCTGATCGGCGCGGCGATCGAGATGGCCGAGATCGACGCCAATGTGGTCCAGGTGCGCCGGGTTCCGCTCCATCCGCGCGCTGTTTTGGAGCAGGCGGTCGAAGAGTCGCGCGATTCGCTGGCCGGACGCCGGGTGGTGATTGCCGGCGAACCACCGCGCGATCCGGGAGCGCCGGACGGCCTGGACAACTCCGTCTGGTTCGATCCGCACCTGCTGGGCCGGGTGCTGCGCCACTTGCTGGAGAACGCGGCGCGCTATTCGCCGCCCGGCGGCCGCATCCTGCTGCGCAGCCGGCGCCAGGGCGACCGGCTGGAGTTTTCCGTCGAGGACGAAGGCCCGGGAATCGATGCCGCCGATCTGCCCTTCATCTTCGAGAAGTTTTATCGGGGCAAGAAAGGGCGCGAGCAAGGGAAAGGGAACGGGGATGGGCTTGGCCATCGTCCGCGCCATCCTGGCCGCGCATGGCGGCGGAATCGAGGTGGAGAGCGAGCCGGGCGAGGGAGCCTGCTTCCGCTTCTGGGTGCCGCTGGTGGAGAAAGACCCGGCGGGCGAGGGGGCAGGGAAGAGCGATTAGAGCAAAACCAGAGTAAACGTGCCCTCGCAGAACGTATGCGAGGTGGCGTTTTCTTGAGGAAAAAGCCACTTTGAGCGATAGCCTCTGGGTACAGCTACTCTGGTTTTGCTCTAGGCGCAGCTCATTCCGAGGCGCGCTTCTCGCCCGAAGATTACACCGGCTCCTCGCTCCAGTCGCAGCGGATTTCATTGCGCTGCCCGGCACTCTGCGCCGCCCACTCCAGCAGCCGCGCCGTGCGCCATGCATCGAGTGCCGTGACGGTTGCGGTGGCCTTGCCCAGCAGCGCATCGCGAATGCCCGCATAGTATTGCCGGTAGTCGCCCGCGACAGGCGCCACAGGGCGCGTCACCAATTCGCCTTCCGCATCCACGCACAACGTGCCCCAGTGGGCGGCGGGCTCCTCGCCCCAGGCTGAATCGGCGATGCGGGCGATCTGACTGAACTGAGCCTCTTGCGGGTCAACGCCATGCTTCCAATAGTTGCCCCGGACGCCGCGCAGATGGTAGCGGGGCCGCCGCAGCGAGGAGAGGCAATTGGCAGCTAAAACCACCCCCAGACCCGGATAACGCAGACGAATCGTGAACGCGTCGTTCGCGCCATCTCCGTCCCGCTCGCGGCTGACGTCGGCGCTGACCGCCTCCGGCTTCCCAAACAGCATCAGGGCTTGATCGGCGAGGTGTGTACCCAGGTCCAGCAGGATTCCGCCCTGAGCCGGATCGTCCTTCCAGGGGCGTCTAGCCGATCCGGGCGCCCATCGGTCGAAGATGGATTCCAAATGAACCAGCCGTCCCAGCGACCCCTCGCCGAGCAGCTTCCGAATCGTCAGAAAATCCCCGTCCCAGCGGCGATTCTGAAAGGGGGCTAGCAGCACGCCCCGCGCCGCGGCCAGCTTCATCAACTCGGCGATCTGGGCCGAGGCGACGGCCATCGGCTTGTCCACGACAACATTTTTTCCAGCTTGGAGAATCTGCCGGGCAACCTCGAAGTGGCTTCCGCTGGGCGTGGCGACCACGAACAGTCCAAGGGAGGAGTCTTCGAGCATCGCCTCCAGCGAGCGCCAGGTCTTGATGCCGGGATAGCGTTCGGCGGCATGGTCCGAACTGCGCTCCACCACGGCAGCCAGCTCCAGCCCCTCCACGGAAGAGATGAGAGGAGCGTGGAAGACTCGGCCCGACATTCCGAAACCGACCAAACCCACTCGAATCATTCGGACTCCTGCATCGTTGCAGCTTCGAGGTTCGCGGCGTCCCGCCCTTGCAGCAGAAAGAATGCGCCAGAAAGAATATGCGAAGTGCGAGCACGGGAAGATTGGCGGCGCATTCCGCTCAAAAAACGACCTGTTGCTTGCAAATGGCGCGCAAGGCTCAAACTTCGCGCCGTCCCTCCAGGGCGCGCCCCATGGTCACTTC
>CAWBHO010000034.1:0-10572 GCA_963788415.1 uncultured Acidobacteriaceae bacterium
TGAGGGTATTCGCTCTAACCTTCTCCACCGTGCCCCAGCCAGCCTCTATCAATTCCTCGCGCGAAGTGACCAATCCATGGCGGCACATGAGCACTTCCAGCAAGGCAGCCTGCTTGCGGGTCAGTGCAATGGACTGCCCATCGCGCACGGCAATGCGTTGCGGGCGGTCGAGCGTAATTCCTCCGGCTTCGAGGATGGCCGGCATGGCGCTCTGCGCCCGGCGCGATATGGCCTTTACGCGAGCCAGAAGAATCTCAAGAAGAAAGGGCTTGACCAGGTAGTCATCCGCACCCAGATCGAAGGCTTCCAGAATCTTGGGCACCGAGTCGACGGCTGTGAGCATAAGAATCGGCGTGGTGCAGCGGCGCGACCTCACTTTTTCCAGAACAGATAATCCCGACATGCCGGGAAGAAGAATGTCCAGCAGGGCTGCATCATACTTGCGCTCGATCATCATCTCGGCGCCTTCGGTTCCACTGTGCGAGACCGACACACAGTGGCCGTCTTCTTTAAGGCCGCGCTCGACAAGGGTTGCGACACGCTTGTCGTCTTCAATGAGCAAAATATTCATAGACGTTTCCGGCCAGCTTATCAAAGCCATGTTTCTGGCAGGTTAACGGACTGTGAGCTTGAACCATGCGCCTTCATTGATCCGAAGCACACGGTTTCGGGACCAGCCTGGTGCTGGAGTTGAGTGAGAGCATCGTAATAAAAGACTTTGCTGGGTCGGCCGGGTAGATGAAACACTTGAAGCGGCTGGGAGTGGGGATTCCGGTCAGTTTTGGCAAATCCTACCCGTCAGATCTCGCGCGATTTCTTGAAGTGTGCACTAAAGGAGCGAAAAGGGATGAGTAGAGCGTTCGGAGCGCGAACCGACTGAAGTGCCCCCTCCAGCGAAGGCCGCGCGAAATAATCCAGCTCCCGGTCCGTGCGGGCATAGCGAAAGAGCGACAAGAAACTTCCATGCTTTTCGGAGTCAGTATTTCCGCAAATCTGGGCAGTTTTTGCGCAAACCTGCAAACAGCTACAGAAATCAGACGTCTAGGTTCTTTACGTCCAGCGCATTATCCTCGATGAACTTGCGCCGCGCCTCCACGTCTTCGCCCATCAGGGTGGTGAAGATGGCTTCAGTCTCTGCGATGTCTTCCAGCTTGACCGAGAGCAGCGTGCGGTGTTCGGGGTCCATGGTGGTCTCCCAAAGCTGCGTGGCGGTCATCTCGCCCAGGCCCTTGTAGCGCTGAACCTCGTAGTCCTTCTTGCCCTGTTCGACGATGTAAGTGAAGAGCTCGCGGGCAGTCTGCTTTTCCACCGGCTCGCGCAAGGCGCGCGCGGCGCGACGAGACTGCTTGGCTTCGGCCTGAACTTCGGCGCTCTCAACCTCTGCTTCGGTTGCCTCGGCGTCGCCGGATGCGTCTTCGGAGCCGGCTTCAGGGCTGGCCTCGACCGCCGCTTTGGGGGCGTATTCGACCAGAAACGGCGGCTCGAGAAACTCCTTGATCAGCGTGTACTTGGCCATCATCTGGCGGAACTCGGGGCTGGAGGCCAGCGTCCAGTCAATGCGCCGCTCCGCGCCCTGCGCATCGGTAAAGCTGATCGACCAGGTGTGGTGCTCCTCGTCCTCGACCGGCTCGCTCAGCGCTTTGAAGCCAAAATCGTCGGCGCGCTCGGCCAGATCGGCGTGGAGCAGGGCCAGCTTGGGCGGAATCTCGCTCTCGGATTTGGAGGCGAAATCGGCGCGGTGCACGAACTCGGCGCGGGCCAGCAGCTCGGTCAACTTTCTCATTGCGGATGCGCTTGTCCACCTTCTCGACGAAGTCCAGATACTCGCTCAGCGTGCCCATGAAGACGCGTCAGGCCAGCGCCCTCGATGCGGCGGGCGCTCCTCGCCGTGGCGCACGATCATGCCTTCGGAGGCGCGGTTGACCATCACTTTCACAAACTCGCGCTCGTCCTTGATGTACTGCTCGAAGCGGCCCTTCTTGATCTTGAATAGCGGCGGCTGCGCGATGTAGATGTTGTCGCGCTTGATCAGCTCCGTCATGTGACGGAAGAAAAACGTTAGCAGTAGCGTGCGGATGTGCGAGCCGTCCACATCGGCGTCGGTCATGAGGATAATTTTGCCGTAGCGGATCTTGGTGGCGTCGAAGTCGTCCTTGCCGATGCCGCAGCCGAGCGCGGTAATCATGGCGCGGATTTCCTCGTGGCCCAGCATCTTGTCGTAGCGCGCCTTTTCGACGTTAAGAATTTTGCCCTTCAGCGGCAGAATCGCCTGGAAGCGGCGGTCGCGGCCCTGCTTGGCGGTGCCGCCGGCGCTCTCGCCCTCGACCAGGTAAAGCTCGCAGCGGTCTGGATTGCGCTCGCTGCAGTCGGCCAGTTTGCCGGGCAATCCGCCGCCGTCCAGCGCGCCCTTGCGCCGGGTCAGATCGCGCGCCTTGCGGGCCGCCTCGCGGGCGCGCGACGCCTCGATGGCCTTGTTGATGATGCGCTTGGCGATGGGCGGATTCTGTTCGAGAAACGCGCCCAGCCGCTCATTCACAAAAGCCTGCACCGTGCCGGCGATGTCGGAGTTGAGCTTGCCCTTGGTCTGGCCCTCGAACTGCGGCTGCGGCAGCTTCACGCTGACCACCGCCACCAGCCCCTCGCGCACGTCATCGCCGCTCAGGTTTTCCTTCATGTCCTTGAACAGCCCCAACTGCTGGCCGATGGCGTTGATGGTGCGGGTGAGCGAGGTGCGGAAACCGCTGAGATGCGAGCCGCCGTCCACCGTGTTGATGTTGTTGGCGAAGCTGAAGACCGTCTCCGAGTAGCTGTCGTTGTACTGCAGCGCGATCTCGATCTCGACATTGTCGCGCATGGCCTCCATCACGATCGGCTTCTCGTGCAGCACGCTCTTGCCGCGGTTCAGATGCTTGACGAACTCGGCGATGCCGCCGGCGTATTTGAATTCAGCGCGGCGGGCGTCGCCGGTCTTGGGGTCGGCCGTGCGCTCGTCGGTGAGCGTAATCTCCAGGCCCTTGTTCAGGAAGGCCATCTCGCGCAGCCGCTGGGCCAGCGTGTCGTAGTTGAACTCGGTCGCGGTGAAGATGGTCTTGTCGGGCAGAAAATGAATCTTCGTCCCGCGCTTCTTGCTGGTGCCCGCGCTGGCGCAGTTCGCTGGTCGGATCGCCGCAACTGAAGTCCATCTCCCAGGTAAAGCCGTCGCGCCAGATCTCCACGTTGAACTCCTGCGAGAGCGCGTTGACGCAACTGACGCCCACGCCGTGCAGACCGCCGGAGACCTTGTAGGTCGAGGCGTCGAACTTGCCGCCGGCGTGCAGCATGGTCAGCACCACCTGCACCGCCGGCATCTTCTCGCCGTTGGCCAGCGTCTTCATGTCCACCGGGATGCCGCGGCCATCGTCGATGACGGTGATCGAGTTGTCCACGTGGATGATGACGTCGATCTTCTTGGCGTAGCCGGCCAGCGCCTCGTCCACCGAGTTGTCCACCACCTCGTAGACCAGGTGATGCAGGCCCATCTCGCCGGTCGAGCCGATGTACATGGCCGGCCGCAGGCGCACCGCCTCCAGGCCTTCAAGAATCTTGATGTTTTCGCTGGTATAGCTGTCGTTGTCGCCGGCAGGCGGGAGTGTTGTTCAGAGGTTCTGTTGCCATAAGAGTTACCTTCTCAAAATATTCGCTTCAAGTTCCGCTGGAGTGACGGCCTACGGAATGCCGCTCCGGGCCGGGGACTGGGGCTCTAAACGATTGAAAGACGGTGGTTTTCAATCGGAGGTTCCTGGATTGATTTTACCATGCGGAGAAGGTTGAAATGAGGGTGGTTGGAGGACAAATGAGGATCTACGGCTGGGCGGAATGACACCGCCTTACAGTACGTTGGTAATCACCCCTATTACTTTTTGTTTATCTGCTTGAATTAACTGGACTTAATCTGGTTTACCCTCTACGATTTCAGTGTACAGAAGACGCTTCTTCTGTCAATTCAAATTCAAAAAGAGGCCACTCATCATGAAACTCGCCGTCCGCATCTTCGCTCTCTCCCTCGCCGTCGCCGGAATCACCGCCGCTGCCTCCACCTCCAAGACCGCGCCCGTGCTTCCCAGCCACCTGTCGGCCACTGCGAGCACGCCGATGGTGATGTGCGGCGGGCACATGACCTGCGCCGCCAACCCTTCGGGCAACTAATAGCCAAAGTAACCTGATATTCGCCCCAAGGTAATCGCACAAAATTACCCATGGTTGATATTGCTCTGTTTTTGATCGAGCATTTCAGTTGAGCAGTAGGGCGTGCGGCGCTATGCTGAGAGTATTCTCATCGTGGCGAGGGATGCCTTATGCCTGCACAGACTGTGATGTCTCTGATGATTGGCGCGGAGTTCGGGTTGTGGGCTACTTTTGGTTTTCTCTTCTGGAAGAAGAATCTTCAGCATCGCTTCCCGGCCCTCGGGGCCTATTTGGCGCTGCACGTCGGAGCCATGCCGGTTTTGCTTTTTCTTTTCCATGCCCAGGCGCAGCATTGGTTTAACGACTATGCCTTCGATATGTATTTTTACGTTTCTTGGGCGGTGTATATTGCCAGCGCGGTGCTCATCTATTTCATCTGCATCGAGGTCTTCCGGTCCTCCCTCTCCGCTTTCCCAGGGCTTCAGAAGCTTGGAACCGTGGCCTTTCGCTGGGCCGCGTTGGTTTCGGTGATCCTGAGCCTGTCGACGCTCTCCTTCGATCACTCTCGCGCCTTCATGATCACCCATTTCGCTTTTCGAGTGATGCGATCGGTCAGCATTCTTGAACTCTGCCTGTTGGCTTTCCTCTGCCTGAGCATGAATGCCCTGCGGCTGTCGATCCGCGACATGTCCTTCGGGATTTCGCTGGGCTTTGGACTGATGTCCTGTAGTGACTTCATCGTCGCTTCGTTGGTTTCCCGCAACTCTAAGCTGACAGATCCCCTGCAATTCGTTTGGGAGTCGCTGACTCTGATCTCTCTGGGCATTTGGGTTGCCTACGCTGCTCTGCCTGAGCCTGCGCGCAAACCCGTCCTGGTGCCGGCTGGCTCTCTCATCTTCCGTTGGAACGAGATTGCCACGGCTCTCGGACACACAGGAACCCAGGTTGTCGTTCAGCCTGCGGGCGGCTCGATCTTCACCGGCGTGGAGAGCGCTGTTGAAGAGGTACTCAGCCAGAGCCTGAAGAGCCGCGCATCGGAGACCTAGACCGGCATCGCACGGATTGCAAGACGGAAACGGCCGCACCCAATCAAGGGTGCGGCCGTTTCACTTCAGGCTTCGCGCCCGGCGCAGCTTCCCCACATGGGTGCGCACGCGAAGAGGCCACGGCGCTACCGTGGCCTCTTCGGAGAACTTCCAGTGTTGCTACTCGGCGGCTACCGCTTCGGGCACCACTGGCTCGATGGACGCAAACCGCCCGCGGTTGCCGTGATCGCTGAACTTCACCCGGCCGCTGACCTTGGCGAAGAGCGTGTCGTCGGAGCCGATGCCCACGTTCAGGCCCGGCTTGATGCGTGTGCCGCGCTGGCGCATGATGATCGAGCCGCCGGTGACCAGTTCGCCGCCAAAGGCCTTCACGCCCAGCCGCTGTGCATTGGAATCCCGTCCGTTTGTGGAGCTGCCTCCACCCTTTTTATGTGCCATTGCTCAATCCTCTTCCTTTTCCTGAATGCGCTGTCCGCTGAACTAGCTGGCGGCGGTGTAGGTCACGCCGTCGGCCTCGATGGCCTTGATGCGCACCTCGGTAAAGTTCTGCCGGTGCCCTTGCAGCTTCTTGTATTGCTTCTTCCGCTTCAGGTGGAAGACCAGGATCTTGTCGCCCCGGCCCTCGCCCAGCACTTCGGCGGTCACTTTGGCGGTGGCCGGCTTGGCCACGGTTCCTGGTTCGCCGCAGACCGCCAGCACATCGCTGAACTCGACGGTCTGAGTCCTGTCTGGAAGCTACGCTTTCAATCTTCACCACGTCGCCTGGTGCGACCCGGTACTGTTTACCACCGGTACGAATAACCGCGTACATAAACCCTCCAGCGCAATCCGGCTCGGCCGGTGCGCGCCCTGAGTAAATCACTCGGGCAATCAAAAAAATAGCTCGGGCGGAAACTTCTCGTACCGCGTCTGTGCGCTCAAGCCCCTCAGGTTCTGAAATACGGGGGCGAGCGTCAGGCTCCACGGCAACAGGCAGGAATCGCCAAACTAGAGTAGTGTACCGGTTTTACGGGCCGAAGGTCAATGCGGCCGGTTGTTCGGACCCGTCCGCACCCCGGCCAGGGCGCCAAACCGGCCCTCGACAGGCTTCGGCCGGGCTCCGGCGAGCTTTCGACAAAGCGTTGACCCGTCGCTTATTCAGGGCCGCGCCGGAACGACGTAGAAAAGTATGGCGAAGTAGTGGAACAGGCTGCCGGCCAGCACAAACAGATGCCAGAGAGCATGGAAGTAGCGCAGCCGGTCGAGGGCGAAAAAGACAATGCCCAGCGTGTAAGCCAGGCCGCCCGCGCCCAGCCACAACAACCCGTGCCAGCCCAAGGCGTGAACCAGCGGCACCACCGCGAGCACCACGAACCAGCCCTGGGCCAGGTAGACCAGCGCCGATGCGGTACTCGAAGCGGCCAACGGCGAAGCTCTTGAAGACCACCCGGCAGACGGCCAGCGCCCACTCGCAAGCCGAAGAGCGTCCAGCCCAGCGGCCCGCGCAGCGTAACCAGGCAGAATGGCGTGTAAGTGCCGGCAATCAGCAGATAGATGGCCGAGTGGTCGAGGATATGAAATACATGGCGTGCCCGCGTGCGCACCAGCGAGTGGTAAAGGGTGGAGCAAAGGTAGACCAGCACCAGCGTGGCGGAGAAGACGGAGCAACTGACCACTGCCGACGCTGTGCCGCGCGTCGATGCGGCGATCAGCCAGACCGCGCCGGCGATGGCCAGCAGCCGCGCCGATGCCATGCGTGATGGCGTTGGCCAGTATGTCGCCCAGGCTAGCATTGGATTCCACCCTGCGATGATAGCGCGCCAGCGCCCGCGGCAGAGGGCCGTTTGCTGACAACTCTCGGCAACTGGGTGATCGTGGCTGGCAGGCGCAAGATCCCAGGTCATCAGCGCGGCAAAACGAAGAAAGACCGCAACGATGTTGAGAAGCCGGCCCGCTTCGCTGCATGCGGCTCCGAGCTGCTTGCGCCGCTTGAGCATCGCGGCCCCGAGCGTCAACTGGATCTAAACCTGATTCACGCGCGCTCCACGCTCGCGCGGGGTCGGAACATGTTCTGCAAGCGATGCGGCGGCGCTTTGCGTTTGCTTGCCTGGATTGGAGTGAACGCCGGACTCACCTGGACGGTGCTCCCGGCGCCGCTCTGCTTGACCAATCAGCAACTTGCACGCTGCACGGTTGGGCACCCCGTAGGCTTCTCGGAAGGTTGCGCAGGTAAAAGGACAGAGAATGGGAGTGTACAACCTGTTCGCAAAGGTGGAGGAGAAAGAATGATGAGCGCGCTCCAGTTCCACAGCAATCAGTTCACTTCGTCTTTCCAAGCGAACGCCACGGCTTTGGCGGGCACCATTCTCACATCGCTGGAGCGGTCACAGTCTATGATTTGGACCCGAACGAATGGCCAGTTTGAGGTCGACCTGGACGACGTGCCGAAAAACTGTCGGGCTACGGTACGGCTGCATGACCGTCGCCACGTGTTTATTTCGGAGCTCGGAGAGGCCGGGTTCCGGAATCGACGATGAAATCCATTGCCGGATGAATGTCGGCGAAGATGTTGGAGCGGTATTCCCCCACTCGCAACCAGGCGAACCGGGACGCCGCCAATAGGCTGCCGCGGAGAAATCCCCGGGACGGTCTTACCCCGGATTCCCCTTGCTTCCCATCCAGGATCCCCACTAAATCCCCCAGAGTGAGAGATATGAAAGACGCGATTTCACGTAAGTCGCTGATTGCAAATGGTGGGCGAGGCGGGGATTGAACCCACAACCCCCGGCTTAGAAGGCCGGTGCTCTATCCGATTGAGCTACTCGCCCATATCTCTTCCATTTTACTGTTGCCTGACGCTGAACGCACCTGTAAATGCCACCAGCGCCTCTTGAAGCCTCTGTGTAGCCTTTTCAGGTGAATCGCCGCAGGAGGTCAGGTAGGCGGTCATTCCCAGTTCCATCCGCTCCGCGGTGAGGAAGGCGCGGCGGATTACCAGGTCTGCCCGGCAGCCTCGCAGCGGGACGGCGCCGAGCAGGCTGCACAGCTCCTTGCAGGCGGCGGCAATCTGCTCTGGCAGCTTCCATTGCTCTGGGTTTCGGGGCAACAGGTCGATGTAGCAGCCCATGGCGCAGCCACAGCAACCGGGCTCCGCGTCCAACTCGCCAGGGTCGAATTCACTCGAATCAAGGCGCGGCCAGAAGTCGCATTTCGAGGTCCAGACCGGCGAGGAAGAGGCATTCAGATCTTCCAGGGCCTTGGCCAAAGCCGGCAGTTGACGGGCTTCGGACAGGAGCCGGCTGCGTTCCGGAGCGCGTTGAAGATCGACAAATCCCGGCCACTGCGCCTCGATCACCGGCGCGCCGCCGCCTACCTCGAACTCCCAATCGGCTTCCATGATCCTCCGGGTGGACAAGACAGCGCTTCAGGGTTTGCGGCTTTCGCCCTTCGCCGAAAGAGCGCGGCCCAAAAATGCGGCTGCAAAAACTCGGTCGGGCTAGTGCAAAGCTTCTGCGGAACATCGCCGCAAGAAGCTCATGATTGCGCCGTCCACTCGCCGCCGGAATTCCGGTCTTCCGAGGTCGCGGCCATCAGAAATCGTATCACCGTCGCCTCGGCCCAGTGAATCTCTTCGCCCCGGTCGCGCGACAGGAAGGCGCAATGGCCGCCGTGCCGGGTCTCGACGAAGCTCACATGCGGGTTGGCCAGCAGCTTGGCGCGGGTCGACGGCAGCAGGCGGATGAAGGGATCGTCTCTGGCCTGCAGCGCAAGAGTGGGAACCGCGATCCGGTCCACCACGTGCGCCGCGGCGGCGCGGTCATAGTAGTCATCGGCGTCGCGAAAGCCCCAATAGCGGGCGACGATCTTGTCGTCAAACTGGCGAATGGAGCGCACCGGGCCAATGGACTTCAGCGGCGCATAAATGCCGGGAAAAGCGCCGCCTTGCGGACATAGCGCGCCAAAAGGCCGCGCAGAAATCTCCACTCATAAGGACGATTGGCCGGCTCGTGGAGGGCATCGGCGCCGGGAGCCAGATCGACGGCCGGACAGACCGCGGCTACGGCACAAAGCGGCTGTCGGCCGCCCCACTCCCCGGCCAGCTTCAGCACCAGGTTGCCGCCCATCGAGTAGCCGGCCAGCGCCACCCTCTCCAGACCAAATCGCCCGGCAAAATGGCGCACCACTGCGCCCACATCGCCCGAGAGCCCGGAGTGATAGAGCGTCGGCGTCAGCGCCTCCGTCCCGCCGCAGTTGCGCATGTTCATGCGGATGACGTTGAAGCCGGCCTCCCAGGCGCGGATGGCGACGCCTCGAATGTAGCCGGAGTCCGAGGAGCCTTCAAGCCCGTGCACCAGCACTACGGTCAGCCGCTGGGCCCGATCCAGACTGCACTGCCCGGTCTGAGGCTGCCAATGGCAGTGGCACAGCACACGGCTGCCATCGCTTGGGTCCACCTCGACCGTCTCCTGGACAGCAGGCAACTGAAAGGCTGGCCGAGGGAAGAAATTTCCGGTGATCGTTTGCAGGTGTCCGTTGGCCAGGCCGCGGTGCGGCGCAAACGGCAATAGCCACTCTGGCGCCGAAAACCTGTTGCTCTCCTTGAGCGCGCTGGGAACAGGCTCTGAAGCCGGTAACCGGCCGTCGACCGGAACAAGCGGCCCCGCAGGTTCTGAGAACCCATCGCCAAACTCGTGATTTTTATGGGTTTCAGGAATCACAGAAACTCGCTCGTTCGACCGTCTGGACTGGTTGGGGCCTCTGCTGCCGGTGCAAGTTGTGGCGGCGGGTGAGGATCGAACATTCAACGACCTTTCATTATCCGTACCTTGCAGAAGGCATGTTTCCACAGACGCCGTAAATGCCAAGATCGCCCTCGACCATGGCAAGCTCCATATCAGCCTATCGCGCTCCGCTCAGCCAGGCCGATGGAAAGCCCGAGACGGGCCGGCCTGCCGTTCCATCACGATCGTCCAGCTTGAAAGCCAGCGGACGGCGAACGCGTACCCGGAGTCAGTGCCTACCGAAGAGCACAGGAGCGGCCAGCTGCCGGAGGCGATCACTGCTGGGGCTTGCGGTCCAAGGCTCCTACATTGGTTTCTGCATTGCATCAGGAGCGGCCGGGTAAACCATCACCTGCTGCGGCGCATCCACTTTTACGCCCGGAACGTCGAGCTTCAGTTTCATGTCTTCGACTTCAGGCTTGTCCTTCAGCTGGCTCACGAACCGCAATTCGTACTGATTCTGCAAATGGCGATCGAGGTCCTGCAAAAACGGGGCGAAGGAAACCGGGTTGCCCTGCTGATTCCAGAAGCTGGTGCCGCCGGTCGCCTCGGTCAGTTGAAGCAACAGGTTCTGGCCGGAGTTTGTGGCGTAATAGGAACGG
>CAWBHO010000035.1:0-12317 GCA_963788415.1 uncultured Acidobacteriaceae bacterium
TCTTTTGCGCCTTCTGGAACTCCTCGGCGCTCGCACTCTCCATCGAATAAACTCCTGCAATGGTGCGCGTGGTGGCCTCATAACGGCCCCAGACCTTTTCGAGAGCCGAAGAAATCTCGCCCAGCGTGGCCCGTTTGCGCGCCGCATCCACCGCGCACTCCAGCAGATTGCCTTCGCCCGTCGAAGCGCATTTTTCCAGCCGATCGAGCGATTCGCGCACCGCCTCGGGGTCGCGCTCGCTCTTCAACTGGGCAAGACGCTTGAGCTGCGATTCGCGCACCGCGGCATTGTCGATATCGAGAACCGGAATCAGCGGCTCCTCCGGCGAAGGATAGGCATTGACGCCCACGATCACGTCTCGGCCTGAGTCGATGCGGGCCTGCTTGCGCGCCGCCGCCTCTTCAATGCGCATCTTGGGAACGCCGGTCTCGATCGCCTTGGCCATGCCGCCTAAGGCCTCAACCTCTTCAATCAGCGCCCACGCCCCATGCATCAGCTCGTGCGTAAGCCGCTCGACATAGTAGGAACCCGCCCAGGGGTCCACGATACGCGTGATGTTGGTTTCTTCCTGCAGGTAGATCTGGGTGTTGCGTGCGATGCGGGCGGAAAAATCCGTCGGCAGCGCCAGCGCTTCATCCAGCGCATTGGTATGCAGCGACTGCGTGTGTCCCAGAGCGGCGGCCAGCGCTTCAACGCATGTGCGGACCACGTTGTTGTAAGGATCCTGCGCCGTGAGGCTCCATCCCGAGGTCTGCGAATGCGTTCGCAGAGCCAGGGATTTCGGATTCTTGGGGTTGAAGGTCTTCACCAGCTTGGCCCAGATCATGCGCGCGGCGCGCATCTTGGCAATCTCCATGAAATGGTTCATGCCAATGCCCCAGAAGAAGGAAATGCGGGGCGCAAAGTCGTCGATATCCAGGCCCGCCTTCACGCCGGTGCGCAGATACTCGAGCCCATCGGCCAGCGTGTACGCCAGTTCGATATCCGCCGTCGCGCCAGCTTCCTGCATGTGGTATCCGCTTACGCTGATGCAGTTGAACTTGGGCATATTCGCTGAGCAGTAGCGGAAGATGTCGCCGATGATCCGCATCGAGCCCGCGGGCGGATAGATGTACGTGTTGCGGACCATGAATTCCTTGAGAATGTCGTTCTGGATGGTCCCGCTCAACTGCTGCGTCGTCACTCCCTGCTCTTCGGCGGCGACGATATAAAACGCCATGATCGGCAGCACGGCGCCGTTCATCGTCATCGATACCGACATCTGGCCGAGAGGAATCTGGTCGAACAGGATCTTCATGTCGAGGATCGAGTCGATCGCCACCCCCGCCTTGCCGACGTCCCCGGTGACCCGCTCGTGATCGGAGTCGTACCCGCGGTGCGTGGCAAGATCGAAGGCGACCGAGAGCCCCTTCTGTCCGGCGGCCAGGTTGCGGCGATAAAACGCGTTGGACTCTTCGGCGGTCGAAAAACCGGCGTATTGCCGAATCGTCCAGGGCCGCATCACATACATCGTGCTGTACGGCCCGCGCAGGAAAGGCGGAATTCCAGCGGCATACTCAAGATGCTCGAGATCCTTCAGATCCTCGGGCATATAGTAACTCTTGACCGCAATATGCTCCGGGGAGAGCCACTCATTGTTCTCTCGCCCCTTCGCCTGTTCCACCTCGGGCTTTAGGTCGATCTTTGCAAAGTCTGGACGCATCACTAGTCCTTGATCCCCAATCGTTGCTGCCATTTGGCAAGAAGTTCGATAGGATTGCTGCGGAGATGAACGAAGTCCGCGACGCCCGCCGCCTGCAGTTGCTCGGTGGACTCCGGAGTAGCCCGCGACGATCACCTGCGTCTTGCGGCCCAGCCCGTTCAACTTCGAGATAAGTCCCGTGGCCAGCTCAAGATACTCCGGATCGGAACTGCAAAGCACGATCAGATCGGCATCCGTAGCCGCGATCTCATCGACGCTCGAGAAACGCTGCGTCGTCAGGTCAAAGCCCGCGCAGCCAAAGAAGTTGGCCGCGAAGCCGGAGCGTGCCGTGCGCATCTTGGCGTCCCCGATTTCGGCCAGTATTACGCGCGGCGTCTTGCCAGTCTTGGCCGCGGAGCGTTCGGTGCGCAAGCGAAGCTGCTCGTACATCGCGGCGCCCCGATGTCCACCCTCCGGATGCGATGGGTCGATCCGGTCCAATGCCTTTTCCGTCAGGTTCGGATGCTGGTTGGTGCCCGTGAAGATCATGCGGCGCGTCAGCACGGCCTTTTCCTTCGCGGCGAGCGACAGCTTGAGCGCCTGGGCAATCTTTCCCGCCGCCTCCGCCTTCGCATAACCGCCCTCGGCCTCGATGCCCTGCATCAGCTTCCAGCCCTCCTGGGCCAGAAAGTTGGTCATGACTTCCAGACAGTACGAACCGGCGCCGGGATCGGCAACCCGCGACAGCAGGGACTCCTGCTTGAGAACGATCTGCGTATTGCGGGCAAGTCTGCGGCTGGCCTCATCCGGCGTCTTGTAGCACTCGTCGAAAGGCGCAACGCTGATCGAGTCCGCGCCGCCCAGAACCGCGGACATGGTCTCGGTCGTCCCCCGCAAAATGTTCACATGGGGATCGAAGATGGTCTCGTTCCAGCGCGAGGTGCGCGCGTGAATCCGCGCCTTGGAACTCTGATTGCCCCCGCCAAAGCTCTTGACGGCCTGCGCCCACGCCATGCGGAAGGCGCGCAGTTTGGCAATTTGGAAGAAGTAGTTGGTACCCATGGCAAACGAGAAGGTGACCGACGCCGCGGCGCGATCCACGTCCACTTTGCGAGCCTGCATCCCGGCCAGGAAATCGATCCCCGCCGCAAGGGCGAATCCCACTTCCTCGGCAGCGGTCCCGCCCGACTCGGCAAACCCCTCGGCTTGAATCGTAAAAGGAATGAACATCGACGAAGCAGCCGCGACAACTTCCGCCGCGAAATCCAGGTTGGTCAGAGGATTCCATCCGGTCGAGACCGGCGACGGCCTTTTCCGCCCCTTCAACTTCTCCATGATCAGGCGAAGCAGCGGCTCCCCGGCATCCGAGAAATGCACGGGAATCTCATCGAGACCGGCAAGAAGCGTTCCCAATTCCTCCGCCTTGCCGATCGATGCGTTCGAGAACGCAATCTCCTCGGCTCCGGCGTGGATTGCGCTGTGCGCAGCCTGGTTTGCCTGCACCAGATCGGCAGCGTCGATTTCTTCCCGGATTCGCCAGTCGCCGGACGACTTGGCGCCGCGCGCATAAGGAAATACGCCGGGCGCCGCATCAGGAAATTCCAGACCCGCAATGTCTTCAGCGCGGTAGTAGGGCTTGACCGCAAGCCCTTCCTCCGTTTGCCAAATCAGTTTCTTGGCGTAGTCGGCGCCCTTCAGATCCTTGCGGATCACCTCCTCCCACGACTCGGTGCTGACGGGAGGAAACTCCTGGAGCAGATGATCGGTGTCCATATTCCTTCACTTGCTTTCAGGGTCTTCGACAATTTCAATGAGAAACCCAAACGGATTGTCGGTTCTCGACTTGGGATGAACAAAGAAGACCGTGGTTCCGCGCGAGCCCTTGCGGGGCGCCTTGTCGATAATTTGAAATCCGCTTGCCTTCATCGCGTCGAAGGCCTGCTGCGCGCTCTCTACACGGAAGGCGACATGTGCCAATCCGCCGCGTCCGCCGTTTCTCTCGATCAGTTTTTGCACCGGAGATTCCGCAGTCAATGGCTCAAGCAACTGAATCAGGTTGGGTCCATCGCCGATCTGCAGCAGCGCCTCGCGCACCTGGTCGCTGCCCAGCACTTCTTCGCGATGAACTTCGTGAAAGCCCAGCATCTCGTAGGCCTTCACCTGGCCATCCAACTCGCCCTGCTTCACGGCGATGGCGACATGGTCGACGAACTTGATCCCTGGAACCTGCTTCAATTCTTCTTCTACAGCACTCATTTTTCTTCCCTTTCAATCCGAGGACGTCCGCGCTGCCCGATTGGCAGTCGAAAACGATTACTCGAACTCGACGACCACCTGATTTACCTTCACGGAGTCGCCCTGCGCCACGCGCACGCTCTTCACTTTGCCCGCGCCGCTGGCGGTCACATTGGTTTCCATCTTCATCGCTTCAAGCACCACCAGCAGATCGTTGGCTTGAATCGACTGTCCCGGCTCGACATTCACCTTGATCACGACGCCATTGACGGGACTGCGGCTCAGCTTGCTCTCATCCGCGGTTTCCGCCGCTGCCGGAGCCTGCGTTTTCGCGCCTGCGGCCGGCTGCGATTGAATCGTCGCAGGAACCGCAGGGTACGGCCCGTAATCCGACCTGCGCGGTGCTGCGTCGTCTTCCAAGACTTCGACCTCAGCCTCGTACGTCTTTCCATCCATTGAAATCTGAAGTTTCAAGTTACCAGTTCCTTTCCCCGAGAAAGTTTCCCGGAGCCTTAGCGCCTCGGTCGTAGGTTGTGGGAGGCTTGAACGAACACCCGCCCCTGCTGAGACCACGGATTCACCACTTCATAGGGCGACTGGAGCATCTTCGCCGAACGGATGCGGACCTTCTTGCCCAAATATGCGGTTACAGCCGCGGCAATCATCACCAGCACTTCGGGCGTAACCTGCCCTTTTTCCGGAGAAGCCGCCTGCTTGGCCGCGGCCGGAACAACTGCCGGAGCCTGAGCCGCACGAGCAGCCGCCGGGCTGAGCCCGGCGACCTGCGCCTCTAAAGCTTTGAGCGTATCGGCCAGCGCCTTCAGTTGCCCTTCCGTTGCCTGTTGCCGCTCGGAGAGCGCCTGCACCAAATCTGTCAAATTCACTACCACGCGCAGCTCCTTCTTATAGGGGAATCAAGCCATGTTTCTTCGCTGGACGCAATTCCCGCTTGGCGTGCAGCGATTCCAGAGCCGACACCAAAGCTTTCCTGGTCTGCGCCGGATCGATGATGTCGTCCACAAACCGCCGTCCTGCTGCGACAAAGGGGTTGGAGAACGCCTCGCGATACTCGTTGACCAGTTCCTTGCGGCGGCCCACCTTATCCTCGGCCGCATCGATTTCCTTGCGGAAGACGATCTCCGCCGCGCCATCGGCGCCCATGACCGCAATCTCGGCCGTAGGCCAGGCCACAACGCGATCCGCGCCCAGTTCCTTGCAGCACATGGCGATATACGCGCCGCCGTAGGCCTTGCGCAGCACCACCGTGATCTTTGGCACCGTGGCGGCCGAATAGGCAAACAGCAGCTTGGCGCCGTGACGGATAATCCCGCCAGCTTCCTGCTCGACTCCAGGAAGGAAGCCGGGCACATCCACAAACGTCACCAGCGGAATGTTGAAGGCGTTGCAGAAGCGCACGAAACGCGCGGCCTTGTCCGAGGCGTTGATGTCCAGCACGCCGGCCATCGCATTCGGCTGGTTGGCGATCACGCCCACCGGGCGGCCTTCCAGACGGGCAAAGCCGATCACGATGTTCGGCGCATAGCCGGACTGAATCTCGAAGAAGTCGTTGTAATCGACCACCCGCGTGATCACCTGGCGCACGTCGTAGGCGGCCTTGTTGTCCAGAGGAACAATGTCGCGCAGCGACGGATCGGACTCGGTCGGCAGGTTGTACGGAAGCCGCGGCGGATCCTCCAGGTTGTTCGAGGGCATGAAGCTGAGCAGACGGCGGCAAAGCTGCGCCGCATCCTCGTCGTCGCGGGCGATCAGATGAATGACGCCCGACTTGCGCATATGCGCCTCAGGGCCACCAAGTTCCTCCGCGCTCACCACTTCGCCAGTCACCTGCTTGATCACCAGCGGGCCGGTGATGAACATCCGCGCCTGTTGGGTCTGGATGATAAAGTCGGTCAGCGCCGGGCTATATACCGCGCCGCCGGCGCACGGTCCGCAAATCAAGGAAATCTGCGGCACGGCTCCAGAGAGCAGCACGTTTTGATAAAACACCTTGGCATATCCGCCCAGGCTGTCGATGCCCTCCTGGACGCGCGCCCCGCCGGAATCGTTGATGAAGATGAACGGGCTGCCGGTCTTGAGCGAAAGGCGCATCATGTCGGCCACCTTTTCGCTGTGCGTCTCGCCGGCCGCGCCGCCGCCCACGGTAAAGTCCTGGCTGGCAAAATGCACCTGGCGTCCATCGACCTTCGCGCATCCGGTCACCACGCCATCGGCGGGCATTTCCTTTCCTTCCATGCCGAAAAGAGTGGAGCGATGCTCGGCAAACAGCCCAATCTCCTCAAAGCTGCCCGGGTCTGTCAGCCGCGCAATCCGCTCGCGCGCCGTCAGCTTGCCACCCTCATGCTGTTTATCAATGCGGCTCTGGCCACCGCCCAGTTCCATCTTCGCGCGCTTGGCGTTCAGATCGGAAACCATATCGGACATGGTCTTCTTCTTGCTTTCTACTTGCTTAGCCATCCCTGCTCCTGAAACTGTTGGCTGGATCTGTTGGCTGAATCTGTTGGCGTGAATGATCAATTCGCGTGATTCTGTTCTATTTCTCCGGAGCCACGGTTACCCGGTGCTCTTGACCGTTCAGCGTAATCACATAGTTCACTTTGGCGCTCAGCTGGCTTCCGCCCGCTGCGGCCTGCGGCTTGGCGTCCGTCGCCTTGGCGGCCGGATCCTTGCCGACGTTCTTGCGGCCCTCGGGGCGCGACTTGAAGAACTTCGGCGCCACCTGCGGGAACATCGCATAGGTCAGCACATCCTCGTCCGTACCGTTGTCGCCCTCCAAGGCATGTGCCGCGGCGCTCAAATTCTCCCACTCCGGCTTCAGCAGGTCGGCGGGACGGCAGGTAATCGCCGGCTTCTTGGCGTGAACCTCGGCCTGCTTGCAGCACCTCGGGGTTCTTCTCGCCCAGCGTGCTGCCATAGTAGCCCAGCATCAGGTCGGCGAACTCCCCGGTCAGCACCTTGTACTTGCCCATCAGCACATTGAAGACAGCCTGCGAACCCACGATCTGGCTCGAAGGCGTCACCAGCGGCGGATAGCCCGAATCCTTGCGCACTCTCGGCACTTCCAGCAGCACTTCCTGCAGCCGGTCGCCCGCGCCCTGACCCTTGAGCTGGCTTTCCATGTTGGAGATCATGCCGCCCGGAATCTGGCTCTTGAAGATCGCCGTATCCACGCTCATATTCTCGCTGAAGAACTCGCGGTAGCGCGGACGAATGGTGGCAAAGTGATTCGACACGCGGGTGACGGCATCCAGATTGACGCGCGTCTCATACCCGGTTCCTTCCAGCATCTCGATCAGGCTCTCGGTCGGGTTGTGCCCCGGCCCGAGCGACATCGAGCTGACCGCGGCATCCACAATGTCGCACCCGGCCTCGATCGCCTTCATCAGCGAAACCAGCGTTACGCCGGTGGTCGAGTGAACATGAACATGCACCAGCATGTCCTTGCCGCACCTCTTCTTGATGCCCTTCACCAGGTCATAGGCGGGCTGCGGCTTCAGCAGGGCGGCCATATCCTTGATACAGATCGAGTCGGCGCCCATATCCTGCAACTGAGCCGCCATCTCCACAAACGCATCCACCGTGTGCAGCGGACTGACGGTATAGCAGATGGTGCCTTGCGCGTGCTTGCCTGACTTCTTGACCGCGTTGATGCTGGTCTTCAGGTTGCGCACATCATTGAGCGCGTCAAAGACGCGGAACACATCCATTCCATTGGCCGCGGACTTCTCCACGAACCGCTCCACAACTCCGTCTTCATAATGCCGGTATCCCAGCAGGTTCTGGCCGCGCAGCAGCATCTGCAGGCGGCTCTTGGGCATCAGCTTGCGAAAGGTGCGCAGCCGCTCCCACGGATCCTCATTCAGAAAGCGAATGCAGGAATCGAAGGTTGCTCCGCCCCAGCATTCAACCGACCAATAGCCGGCGTTGTCGATGTCTTCGCAAACCGGGATCATGTCGTCCATGGCCATACGGGTTGCAAATAGACTCTGATGCGCATCGCGAAGCGCAAGTTCTGTGATTTCGATCAAACGGGACATTTGCGACTCCCTTAAAACTGAAACCATACTAATCCCAATTCCAAAACCGGGTTCGTGAGCGCGAGCACAGGTCCGCTTTCCAGACAGGTGCTCTTACCGCATTGCGGTACCACATTCTTGCCATGTGATATATATCACACCCTGCCCGCTGCCCTGAAATTCGCACAAAAAGAGCGCAAAATCAAGCGCATCTTCTCGCTGAAAAACATCCCTGGCTCACGCAATTTTCCCTTCGCCCAAACTTCGACCTCCAGATGGCTTTGCTGGCTTCAGGAAAGCGACGCTGATAGGAGTACAAAACGATTGCGCTCGCCGGTCTTACTGTTGAATTTGTAACTTCCAGTGATCACTGTTCGCGCCCAGGCGAAATTCCGAAACAAGCCAATGCCCACAGCCTCACCTATTTCGAGCAGCTTTGCGCCTGTGCATTTTATGAGCTGCCCACGTCTGTTCCGCGCGCTGTTTCCGGGGCGCACTCATCGGTTTCCGGTAAAAACTCTCCGGTTCCGACGCCCTTGTTGTTCCGCCCTTACTCTTCGACCGCGGGAGTTACTGGACCCGGCGGAAGTTGATCGTCTCCCCGTCCAGCCGGTACTCGGCCGAGCATACTTCGCCGCCGCAGATCATTGCCTCTCCGCCGCATAGCTGGCCGCGCGTGATGAGTCCGATGGTTCCGCAACGGGGACAGGACATGACGGCCACAAACGGGTTTTGGGCATGACCCAGCTTGGCCTGATTTTCCAGGACGAAGATCGTTCCAGGGTCCATTCTTTCGGGGATCCATTCTTCCAGAAACTGCAAATTGGCTGACATGCTGCCCTCCAACGTCGTGGAAGTACAGGGCTGCGCCGGATCTTCCCGTGCCTCCCTGCTGTGCAACAAGAGCTAACTGAGAATGGCTTCCCGGAGGCTTGAAGTTCTCCGGTGGATTCAGTGTGGACGGCCAGTACGGCCGAAGTCAACCAGAATCGAGCGCGGCAGGTTCGATGCGTACGCCGCGGGAAAAGCGCGGCTTATCGCCCGTTTCCGGGAGCCACCGGACTGTTCGGCGCATCGCGGAGCGCGTCGATCTCCTTGTACATCTCGACGTTGCGCAGGATGCTCTCTACGTACTCGCGGGTCTCGGTGAACGGGATCGACTCCACGAACTCGTCCATCCCCTGATAAGGTCCGGCATCTTGCCAGTCCGCCACACGCTCGCTGCCGGCGTTGTAGGCCGCCAGGGCATACTCCGGCACACGTCCGAATTTGTCCAATTGCTGGCGCAGGTAGCGGGTTCCGAGGCGGATATTGGTGGCCGGATCAAGCAGTTGAAACGTCTCGAATGAGCGCATCCCCTCCTGCCGCGCCATCGCCTTGCCCACAGAGGGCAACAGTTGCATCAGCCCATAGGCGTTGGCGTAAGAGACAACCGATGGATTGAACTCCGACTCCTGGCGAATGAGTGAGGCCACCAGATAAGGATCGAGGCCGTTTTTGGCCGACTCCGTCTTGATCGTCTCCCAATACGGCTCCGGAAAAAGGATGCGCCAATAGGCCAGCGGGATGGAGCGGATGGGGGCGGAGGCGAAGTGGGGCAGGGCGCGCTTGATGGCCCGCAGAGCGCGGAAATTCTCCCCATACGAGGCATAAATCTGCGCCTCGGCCAGCGCGCTCCAGGACGCGGAGTCGGGATCGGCGGCAATCTCCTGGCCAATGTATTCATTCAGGCCCGCGTTGGCCAGCAGCCTCGCCTTGGCCAGATGAGGACTATCGGCGGGAAAACTCTCCACCAGTTGCGGAACAGGCGGCGGCTGAAAACGGCTCAGTTCAGGCGTCGACACCGGCGCCGCATCGCCCAGCGCGGCCAGCCTTTGGGCTGCCATCTGGGCAAAAAAGTAGTGTCTGTAGGTCCGGATCAAGGTGCGGTAATCGGCCGCGGCCAGCGCAGGGTTGTGGTCCTCTGTCTCATAAAGCCGCCCGCGCCAGTAGAGGGCCGAGGCGGTCTCCGGAGCGTTCGGATAAAGGCGGATCTGCTCGTCGAAGAGGCTGGACGCCTGAGGATATAGTCCCTGCCGGTAGGTCAGCCAGGCGGCCCGCCAGTGTGCGCGCGCGGCGTATCTGCTGGCGGGAAAGCGCGCGGCCAGGTCGCCATAATAGGCCACTGCCGCCGGATACTCGCGCCGCAGAAGATAGAGGTTGCCGCTCGAAAAAAGCGCCTCGGCCAGCCACGGGCTTGCGGGGAACCGCGACTCCATCTCGGCCACGATGCGCCGCTGCGCGTCCAGATCATCCTGGTTGCGCGCCAGTTCCATCAGCAGGTAGAGCCGGCGCGCGCCGCTCTCATCGCTGGTGTCGGGCAGCGCTTCGGCCTCGGCCGTCGTCAGGCGATTCAGCTTCAGGTCGCAGGCCGCCGCGGCCACAACAAAATGGTTGAGGGCCTCCGCGCTCAGATCCGGTTGCCGGGCCAGCGTGCGATACTGCTCGCTCGCGCTCTCATACCGTCCGGCTTTGTAGTAGGCATCCCCCAGGCTGCTCATCTCGGCCGTAGTCAGGCTCGACCCCTGGCCCATGGAGACGAGTTTTGCCCGCGCAGTCTGCGCCTCAGGGCTCAGCGGATGGCTGAGCAGGAGCTGTTTGTCGATGCGCGCCGCATCTTCGGTCTCGCCCAGCATGAATGCAACCTGCCCTTCGGCGAGTTGGTAGCCGGGACGGTCCGCCGCGTCGGTTTCTTCGGCCGCCACCAGCACCTGCCGCGCGCCCGCCACGTCGTTCAAGCTCAGCAGCAGGTTAGCCTCCATCTCCGGAACCTGGTCCACAAAAACGCTGTCCGGGTATCGCTGGGCAAAGCCGTGCAGCAGAGCCTCGGCCGCGGCTTCATTGCCTGCGGACTGCTCGGCCCGCGCACCCAGAAAGTCGGCATAATCGGCCAGTTCATCGCCCGCCTGCCGCGCCAGGCGCAAGCTGGCAATCGCCTCCGCGTAGCGCTTGTCCAGCAGATACGCGTGCCCCAGCGCCAGGTAAGCCGCGGCCGCCGACGCGCCGCTATGCCGCTGGGCGTATTCGGTCACGCCCGCATAGGCCGCCTGAGTGCGCAGCGTGGCCAGTTGCTGGGCCATGGGGCGCAGATCGGCCGAGGCCACAAAGGCCCGCTTGATCCGCGCCGTCTGCGCGCGCCTGACCGCTTTGCTCGGACGGCGTTTGCTTCGTCTTCTTGTTCCGGCCTTCCTGTCTGTCGAGGACACCCGCCCGGCCTTGGGCGCATGGCCAATCTTGCTCGCCGGACTGGTCTCGCTCTCCGGACCGGCCTTGCGCGTCTGGCTCGGCGAGCGTTCCTTCTTGGTTTTGTGCGCCTTGTGCTGCTCCGACGAAGAAGCCGAGCTGGCGAATACGGCCTCCGGGCGCAACGAAAACGGTCCCGACGTCAGCAACGCGATCAGCAGCAGAAAAAGCAGACCGGGCAGGCAGCGGCACGTCAGCCGGGGAACGGAAGTTGGGGAAGATTCAGCCCTCATATTCTCACTTTAAGCCGCTTTGCCCCGAGGCGCGGCCATCGTGAACCACTACGGTTACGGCAACGTCCTAAGAATGAACAAACCTGCCGATTTCGAACCACGCGGAAAAACTGCAATCTTCCCGTTTGGTTCCCTGCCCTGCCGTCGAGTACACTCATCTCTGACGGAATCCGCTCAACCGGAACCGGAGTACAATCCGCATCCGGTCCAAGCGCAATCCGCACGGATTCAGAAGAATTCTCGCATCCAAAGTCCATGCCAACCATCCAATCGATTGCAGGACAACTCGAACCGCATCCCGATGTCGCCTTGGTCGAAAGAGTCCGAGGAGGAGATGACGCAGCCTACGACACCCTGGTGCGCAAGTACGAGCGGCAACTCTTCCGCATCGCACAGCACATCACGCAGAACCGCGAGGATGCCGAGGATGTCATGCAGGACGCCTTCCTGAAGGCGTATGAAAAGCTCGATCAATTTCAGGGGAATTCGAAGTTTTATACATGGCTGGTTCGGATTGCGGTCAACGAAAGCCTGATGCGCCTGCGCAAGCGGCGTACCGGCAAGATGGTTCCGATCGACGAGGACATCGAAACCGACGAGGGCAGTGTACCGCGCGATCTGGCAGATTGGGCGCCCAACCCAGAGCAGAACTATAACCAGGCCGAATTGGCCGAGATTCTGCGCAAGACCATCCAGGGGCTGCCGCCGGGGTTTCGTATCGTGTTTGTTTTGCGGGATGTTGAGGGACTTTCGACCGAGGAGACGGCGGAGACGCTGGGGCTTAGTATTCCCGCCGTCAAATCTCGCCTGTTGCGGGCGCGGCTGCAATTGCGCGAGCGCCTGAGCCGCTTT
>CAWBHO010000036.1:0-19571 GCA_963788415.1 uncultured Acidobacteriaceae bacterium
TCTTGAACGCGGCCACCGGTTCCGGCCCTGGTTTTCACCGGCCGTCCAATTCGCGGCTAAGTTTCTCACGCCTTTCAAGAAATCCTGAAAAATAGCCGATAAGATCAACAGCGGCCCGGAATTTTGGAAGCCCGCCTCAGAGGGGAGAACGGCCCATGCGCGCCCAGGTAGACGAACAATGCGTGATCAAGGCCAATTCCCAGTTCTGGGAGCAGATGCTGGCCATGACGCTGGATACTCTGCCAGCGGCGCAGGAATTCTGCGTGGGCGCCGGGCATGTGCTGGGCAGCGTAAATCTGAACGGCGTGTGGAAGGGGCGCATCGAGGTGCGCATGGCCGAGGGGCTGGCCTATCAGGCGACGGCTGCGATGATGATGCAGGCGATCGAGACCGTGGGCGAGGCCGACACCCTGGACGCCACCAAGGAGATCGCCAATATGATCGCCGGCACCATCAAGTCCTCGCTGCCCCGGCCCTGCACCATGACCGTTCCCGAGTCGGCTGTCGAGGCCAAGGGGTTCTGCGGGCCGCAGTCAACAGCGGACACGCTGGTAGTGGCCTTCCATCATGCAAGCGGCGACCTGATGGTGCGCATCTGGGAGCAGGAGTGTCCGTAAAGCGGCTCTCGCGTTGTTCGACAGGGACACCGCTGCCGCCCAGCGGCTCTCCCCCAAACCGGTCGCTAGCCAAAGGTCTTGGTCGCTGGGTTGGAAGCAAGAGCCGCCTTACGCAGCGCTCAGAACTCCCCGTGAACGGTTGAGGCGTTGTAGAAATCGAGCCCGAACGGCCGGTGCGACCGTCTGCCACTCACCTGTTCTCGGGCGGATACTTCAGGACAGCTAGGCGGATACTTCAGGACAGCTATGTGATTGAGCGGACAGCGGATTTTTAGATTTCTTTATTGCTTCCTTATGCGTTTTCTACCTAACTTAAAAAATGCACTTCAAAGAGAATGGACCGCCCGCCAGATTCACGCGGGGGCGCTCATAAGCTTTTTCGCGAGACTGCGGAGAGCAAAACAGTAAAAGTTGACCTGTAATTCTTGGAGGATAGGCGCAATGGATCATAGAACGACTCGAAGTGGGTGGCGAGCTTTGCTGCTCGGAGTGGCTTTGCTGCTGGTTCTGGCGGCGGCCGGCTTTGGCCAGACTTTCGCGGCGGTATCAGCGGCACGGTGACCGATGCAATCGGGCGCCGTGGTGCCAGGTGCGCAGGTGACGGCGGTGGAAACCGCGACCAACATCCCAGTGAAGACGGTCACGTCCAGCGCGGGTGAGTTTGCTTTCTCGAATCTGCCGCTGGGAGACTACTCGGTGACCATTTCGGCAACGGGCTTTTCCACGGTCAAGGTCAACAAGGTGACCGTCTCGGCTGGTGTCAGCTATACGTTGCCCGTCAAGCTCGGCGTGGCCAGCGCCGCCCAGACCGTAGAGGTTACGGCAGACTCGTTGGCGCTGGACACCGTGACCGACGTGCAAGCATCGGACATTCCTGAGGTGATTGTGCAGAACCTGCCCAACAGCGGCCGCGACTTTACCCAGATGCTGGCGCAGAACACCGGCTTTGCCGGCTATTCCACGGGCGGCGGCGCCTTGTCATCCAGCGTGAATGGCACCCGCACCAACTCGGTGAACTGGCAGATCGAGGGCACCGACAACAACGATCTGTGGTGGAACATTCCCGCCGTCAACCAGAGCGGCGTGAATGGGATTGCGGCTGTCCTTATGCCCATCGATGCCATCGAGAGCTTTTCGTTTGTGACCTCGGGTACGACAGAGATCGGGCGCGACTCCGGGGGAACGGCCAATGTCATCATCCGGTCGGGCACCAACACGCTGCACGGCACTGCCTACTACTTCAATCACAATGAGTTCTTCCAGGCCGACAATCCGTTTGAGGCTAGCAAGCAGACGACCCGCAATCAGCATTATGGATTTTCGGTCGGCGGGCCCATCTGCAAGGACAAGACCTTCTTCTTCATCTCCGGGGAACATCAATGGTTTGATATCGGCGCCGGAACCCATGCCACCGAGCCGTCGGCCGCGTACCAGGCCGCGGCGCTGAACATCCTCACCAAATATGGCGTGAACCTGGTGGATGGTGTGGCCCAACCCAATCCGGTCTCCGAGGCTCTCTTGTATGGCAACAGTACTTACCCCGGCCTCTGGCCAGCCTCGGCGCTGACCGGAGCCGCCACCACCAACAACTACGCCGCTTCCGGCATTGCCCACGGATACAGCTACAACGGCGTCGGCAATATCGACGAGAAACTCACCGACAAGGACCACATCAAGTTCAACTACTTCATCGGCCAGGGCATCCAGACCGCCCCCATTACCTCTCAACTGACGCCCTATTTCCAGGAGGCCCAGACGCACATTCAGAACTACTCGCTGGTCTATAACCGCGTCTTCTCGCCCAGCATGACCAACCAGCTCGGCGCCGGCGTGAGTTATTTCCAACAGGTCTTCGTCGACGCCGACACTGACTTCGATCCGGGAGCCCTCGGTCTCGACACCGGGTCCACCCTTCCCGGCGCGCCCCACCTGGTGATCGGTCCCTCGGCCAACAGCGGCGGGCTTACGGCCACGGGCAGCGGATTCGATCCTGTCGGAGTGACCACGCCCGAAGGCCGCACCGATATTACTGGCCATCTGAACGAAGATCTTACCTGGACCAAGGGCGCCCATCAGTTTCATTTCGGAGGCGAATTCCGCAAGGCGCAGGTGAATGAGTTCTATCTGACCGGCGAGCGCGGAACCATGTTCTTCGACGGCACGCAGGGTCCGTGGTCCGCAACCAGCGGCCCATGCGCGTCACTGGGTAATGGCACCGCTCCCTACGCTTCGATTGCCGATGTGCCCAATGGAGACGCCAACCTTCTATACCTGGCGGACTTTCTGGCCGGTTGTTACGATCCTTCCAATACAACGATTACCCAAGGCAATCCCACGCGTCTGGTCTATGTGAATACCTTCTCTCTCTATGGGCAGGATTCATGGCAGGCTAGCAAGAAACTCAGCCTGAACTACGGAATCCGCTACGATTATGAAGGCCCGGTTCACACTGGCGAACCCAACCTCTCCATCTTCGATCCCTCGCTGCCCAGCGGCCTTGGCCGTAGTCGGCCAGAATGTGTCGAACCTCTATCCCAAGTTCTGGGGCGGATACAGTCCGCGTGTCGGCTTCTCCTACCAGCTTGGCAACTCCACCCGCACGGTGTTGCGCGGCGGTTACGGCATCTACAACGACTCCATCTACATGAAGTCGGTACTGGAAAACCAGGATCTGCAGAATGTTTCGGACTTCGGCCCCGAACTGAATCCGGCCGGTTCCGAGATTGTCGAGACGCCTTCCGCATTCGACGCGGTGATCTCAAGCGGCCAGGCGATCTACCCGACATACAATCCCACTGGAGCCAGCGCGGGAATCACCAGCATCTCAACCTTCGATCATCACTTTCGCCCCGCCTACATGCAAACGTTCGATTTGAATATCGAACACCAGTTCACCTCGTCGGTGATTTGGCAAGTGGGCTATGTGGGGACCAAGGGAACGCACCTACTGGGCATGTCCGACATCAACGCCGGCGCGCTGAATAGCTTGAATGTCGCCGTTCCTTACGATTCCGCTAGCTGCGCGCCCGAGTACAGCGGCGCCACAACGTCAACTCCAGGCAACGATTTGCAATGCTCACGCCCCTACTTCAGCCAGTTTCACAACTTCAACACCATCGACGAAGCCAGAAGCAACCTGGGGTCCATCTATAATTCCCTGCAATCCTCGCTTCGTTTGCAAAGCTGGCACAGCCTTGCCGGACAAGTGTCTTATACCTGGGGGCACGCCATCGATTACGAGACCGGGGCTTTGCCCTACCTGCCGCAAAACCCGCTCGACGAAGCCGCCGAACGCGGTAACTCGGATTTTGACGTGCGCAACACCGTCACCGGGTATCTGAACTACGTGGTTCCAGCCTTTTACGGCCCCAACAGGCTTGCAAAAGGATGGGAGCTGAACTCTGGCTTTTCCTTCCACGGAGGAACACCGTACACCGTCATCTCAGCAAAGAATCCAAGCGGCAACGGAGAGGGCGCGGACCGCGCGGAGCAGGTGGTGAGCAATCCTGAAGCGGGAATCTCTCACGCAATCTGTGGCGGGGTTGTTCAATGGTTTGCCGGTCCGTCGAATGCCTGCGGCGAGACAACGCAGGCGGCGTTCGTCGATGCCGCGGCGGGGACCTATTCGCCCACCCGCCGCGGCCAGAACCAAAACCCCGGCTATGAGTCCGTGGACCTGGCCGTGATGAAGACTACCCCCATCAACAGCAAGGTCAATGCCCAATTCCGCGCCGATATGATCAACATCTTCGATCACACCAACCTGGCTCCTGTGGGCTGGCCGACTGCCGGCGAATCCGGCCAGATCAGTTCAACCATCGGGGCTGAGCTCGGCAACCCTGGCATCGGTCCCGGTGAGCCGTTCAACGTGCAACTTTCGTTGAAGATACTTTTCTAAAGACAGCCACCGGCCTTCAGCTTGCAGCTCATGGCTGAACCCGAAAAGCGAGAACAGCCTTGCCTGGCGGCAAGGCTGTTCTCGATTGGTGCATGCTTGCCTTGCCGGAAAAGCGCCTGCGAGACTCCACTGGGAAACAACTTTATTCTGCTCACCGATTCCCTATTTCCTGTTCCCTGTTTCAACCGGCACAACCGTCAGTCTGGCCGTGAGCACCACCAGCGAGGCCCACAGCGTGTCGGCGCCCAGCAGATGCGCCACCTGCACCCAAAGCGGAGCCAGCAGCACCACGTCCAGAACCCCCAGCGTGTAAACCGAGGCCAGCAGCACCAGCACCTGCGCGGAGAGGCGGCGATTATCCCATTGCGCCGCTGCGCCCGGGCCGGATTTTTCCTGCGTTCGGCCGGCGGGGGTTCGGCCAGCGGGCCGCTGCGCAGCATAAAACAGCAGCCAGATGAGGAAGATGCTGGCCACGAACGCGATGGCCGGATGCATCCAGCGCCAGTGCACCAGCCAACCGCTGGTGGGAGAAAAATCCTGATTCAGCGCCTGGTCCAGCGAGGAGGCCGGGAAGAGCGTATCGCCGAGGGCGGCCAGAGAGCCGGTGACGCCCACCATCATCACCACGAAGATGCAGGCCGCGGCGCCGAAGGGAGCCACCAGGCGAACGCTGCTGCGGAGGTAGCCCTTGCGGCGGCTCAGCAGGTGCGCGGTCAGAGTGAGCGAGGCTAGCAGCAGCAGCGTATTGGCCAGGTGAAGCGCCAGAAAAGCCGGCCGCATCGGCGCCGGGCTTTGCGCCGTGTAACCGAGCTTGACCAGCAGCGCGCCCAGGATCGCCTCGATCAGCGTGAGCGCCACCGAAGCCGCGGCCGCCCAGCGCGCCAGGTGGCCGCGCGGCGTGCTGCGCCGTGTCCACACCGCGAGCCCGACGACCGCCAGCAGCGAAATCCCGCTCATGATGCGGTGGGTGTACTCGATCAGCGTGCCGGCGCTGGCCGAGTGCTGAACAATGACCCCGTTGCACAATGGCCAGTGGCCGCCGCAGCCGGCTCCCGAGCCGGTGGCGCGCACCAGCGTACCCCACAGAATGACGGCGATGAAATAGGCGAGCACCCCCCAGGCAAAGCGGCGCAGGGCGGGCGGGGGAAGAGAATGGGCGTTGCGGGGCGCGGTGGCGGCAGAGTTCAAGGCTGGCTCCGGATCGGACACTCCAGTTTAGAACACGCGCCGGAACTGCTCTTTCCGGGGAGTGCTCAGATTCCGGTTTCAAGGTTGTCGAGCATGGGATTGTCCTTGCGAGGCCGAAATTCTGCAGAGTTACTCGCCGGCCTTTGCCGCCAATGTTTCCACAACCGCGAGATTCTGCATCAACTCAGGCGGCACCTGGTGGCGCTGCTGCAAATAGGTTGCACTGTTGTATGAAATCCAGACTTTTCCCAGACTATCTTCCCAGACAAGGATCTTCAGCGGCAGATCGATGGCGATGCTCGGAGCCGCCAGCATCACGGGCGTTCCCGCCCTGGGGCTGCCGAAAATCAGCAGCTTGGTGGGGGGCATCTGCATTCCCGCCTTCAGTGCCTCGCCGCTATGGTCGACGAGAGCGAAGAGGGTCACTCCCTTCGCCTCCAGGATTCCCTTGAGCCTATCGACAGTGTGGTCTACGGAGTACTTGCTGGGGATGTCGGCGATCCCTTTGTCTCCACTGAGCGTCATGGACACCTCCTGCCCTCTCGGCAACAAGCGCCTTCCGTGTCTGCCGGCTGGGCGTGCTGCGGATAGTATGATCCGGTGGTTTAGAGCAAAACCAGAGTAAACGTGCCCTCGCGGAACGTATGCGAGGTGGCTTTTTCTTGAGGAAAAGCCACTTTGAGCGATAGCCTCTGGGTACAGCTACTCTGGTTTTTCTATAAAGCCCGGAAGCAGAGGCGCGATTTTTTTGAAGTCAGCCCGCCCGCGCAGAGGCGAGGCAGGCTGAAGTGACGGGCACGGTCGAAGCCTTAGAGCCTGTTATGAATTTTGCCACGGGTGCGAGAGTTCATGACGGCTCTAGTTCCCCAGCAGCCGGACCACGTGGTTGACGATCATCAGATCCTCGGCGGGCGGAATGACGCGCACCGTGACCGGCGAGTTTGCGGCGGAGATGACCGCTTCGCCGCGGACGTTGTTGCGCTCCGGGTCGAGGACGATGCCCAATCCGCCCAGGCTCGAACAGATCTCGGCGCGGGCGGCGATGTCGTTTTCGCCGATGCCGCCGGTGAAGACCACCATATCCACCCCGTTCAACTCAGCCACATAGCCGCCGATCACCTTGGCGACGGCCAGGGCGAACATGCTCACGGCCAGCCGCGCCTTGGCGTTGCCCGCGTTGATGGCGTCGCGCAGGTCGCGCATGTCGTTCGACAGCTCGCTCACGCCCAGCAGGCCGGACTTCTTGTTGGCCACGATCTCCAACTGATCGGCGGCCTCGGCCGCGCTCTTGCCTTGCCCGGCAATCTTGCGCAGAATCAGCAGCAGCACGCCGGGATCGATGTCGCCGGTGCGCGTGCCGCTGATGAGGCCTCCGGTGGGAGTCAAGCCCATCGTGGTGTCGATCCCCTCTCCGTTGCGGATGGCCGAGACCGATGCGCCGTTGCCCAGGTGCGCGACGATGAGCTTTTCCGGCACGTGGGGCTGCAACTGGTAGACGATCGATTCGTAGGAGATGCCGTGAAAGCCGCAGCGGCGCACGCCCATCGCGGAATACTCGGCCGGGATCGGCATCCGGGTAACCACCTCGGGCATATTGCGATGGAAGTAGGAGTCCGAGCAGGCGAAGTTGGGCACGCCGGGAAACAGCCCCAGCGCCTCGCGCATGATGTAGGCGCCGATGGGCGTATGCAGCGGCGCAAAGTCCTTGTAGCTCTCCATCAAGTCGATCATCGCGGGCGTTACGGGCAGGTTGGCCTGCAACGTGAGGGCCGCCGCAGACCATGCGATGGCCAATGGCCGCCGGGGCAGGGAAGTCGCCGGAGTGGAGCGCATCGGCCACCATCTTGAAAGCCACCGAGCGGTCGGGCAGGGCGGGCGTCTGATCGACCAGCTTTTTGCCTTCGGCGTTTTTGATCCAGAACTTGCCCAGATCGGTGCCGATGCCGTCGACCGCGCCCTCGAAGAGCCGGGTCCGCTGGCCGTCCGCGGCCTCATAAACAGAAAACTTGATGGAAGAAGAACCGCTGTTCAACACCAGTACGGGCAAAGAAGCCATAAATGAAAACCTTTCAGGTTGGGGCTGAGCAAGTCAGCGGGGTGAGCGTTGTCCGCTGCGCTTGGCGCGAGCGAGCGGAGTGAGTAAGACAGCGAGTGCTCGATTCAGCGATTCAGTGCGCTTGCGAACCAGTGAGCGGGTGCCCCATCCTCGTCACGTTTTGTGGCCAGGGTGGGATGCGAAAAACTCAGTTTTATGCGCCGAAGGCCACTGGCCCCTCGGCAGGCGGCCAGCGCCAGTTGCGGATTTCCGCCAGGTCGTCGCCGTTTTCAGCCACGTACAGGCGATGGCGCTGGATGGCTTCGGAGTACCACTGCTCGGCCGCATCCACCTGGGGCGCCAGCCGCGGAACCCGCTTGATGGCGTCCAGAGCCAACTGGAAGCGGTCGATGTTGTTGAGCACGCACATGTCGAAGGGCGTGGTCGTGGTGCCCTCTTCCTTGTAGCCGCGCACGTGGAGGTTGTCGTGGTTGTGCCGCCGGTAGGTGAGCCGGTGAATCAGCCACGGATAACCGTGAAAAGCGAAGACGACCGGCGTGTGAGGCGGGAGGATCTGATCATAGTCCTCATCGGCCAGCCCGTGCGGATGTTCCGACTGCGGCTGGAGCGCCATCAGATCCACCACGTTGACCACGCGAATCTTCAGATCGGGAGCCAGCGAGCGCAACAGGGTGACGGCGGCCAGGGTCTCCTGCGTTGGCACATCGCCCGCGCAGGCCATCACGACATCGGGCGAGCCTGCGTCGTTCGAGGCCCAGGGCCACACGCCGAGCCCGGCCGTGCAGTGGGCAATCGCCTCGTCGATCGAGAGCCACTGAGGGGCCGGCTGCTTGCCGGCGACAATCAAATTAATGTAATTCTTGCTGCGCAGGCAGTGGTCGGAAACGGAGAGCAGCGTGTTCGCGTCCGCGGGCAGATAGACGCGCACCACCTCGGCCTTCTTGTTCACCAGATGGTCGATGAAGCCCGGGTCCTGGTGCGAGAAGCCGTTGTGGTCCTGCCGCCAGACCAGCGAACTGAGCAGGTAATTCAGCGACGCGATCGGTTTGCGCCAGGGAATCTGCCGCGTCACTTTCAGCCATTTGGCGTGCTGATTCACCATCGAATCGACGATGTGGATGAACGCCTCATAGCAACTGAAGAAGCCGTGACGGCCGGTCAGCAGATAGCCTTCCAGCCAGCCCTGGCACATGTGCTCGCTCAGGATCTCCATCACCCGGCCCGTCTGCGAAAGGTTCTCGTCCACCGGCAGCGTCGCGGCCATCCACTCCTTGCCGGTTCCGGTGATCACGTCGCCGATGCGATTCGACGCCGTCTCATCCGGTCCGAAGACGCGGAAGTTTTTCTGCTCCTGGTTGGCTTCCATGACCGCGTGAAGAAGTTGTCCGAGAACGCGCGTGGATTCGGCATCGGCCTGGCCGCGGCCCTCGATTTTCACGGCAAACTCGCGGAAGTTGGGCATCTTCAGCGGCTCCAGCAGCAGTCCGCCGTTCGCGTGGGCGTTCATGCCCATGCGCCGCCGTCCCTTGGGCGCGATCTCGGCCAGCTCTGTCGCGGAGCGCGCCCTTTTCGTCGAACAGTTCCTCGGGCTTGTAGCTGCGCATCCACTCTTCGAGCAGCCGCAGGTGGTCGGGCTTCTCGCGCAGCTCAGCGAAAGGAACCTGATGCGCGCGCCAAGTGTTCTCGACCGGCTTGCCGTCCACAAATTTCGGTCCGGTCCAACCCTTGGGGGTGCGCATGATCAGCATCGGCCAGGCCGGGCGCTCGACCGATTCGCCTCTGGCCATCGCCTCGCGGGCCGTTTTCTGGATCTCCGCAATGCGGTCGAGCATGGTGTCGAAGACCGAGGCCGCCTGCTGGTGCATGGTGGCCGGATCGTCGCCTTCGAGCGTATAAGGCTGGTATCCGTAGCCGCGCATCAGATCTTCGAGTTCGGCGTGCGGAATCCGCGCCAGCACCGTGGGGTTGGCGATCTTGTAGCCATTCAGGTGAAGGATGGGCACGACCGCGCCGTCTGTGGCCGGGTTGAGAAACTTGTTGGAGTGCCAGCTCGTCGCCAAGGGGCCGGTCTCAGCCTCGCCGTCGCCGACCACGCAGGCTACGATCAAATTCGGATTGTCGAAGGCCGCGCCGTAGGCGTGCACCAGCGAGTAGCCCAGCTCGCCGCCCTCGTGGATCGAGCCCGGCGTCTCCGGCGCCACGTGGCTGGGAATCCCGTAGGGCCAGCTGAATTGCCGGAATAACCGCTTGATGCCGTCCGTGTTCTGCTCGATGTGCGGATAAATCTCGCTGTACGAGCCTTCAAGATAGGTGTTGGCCACCAATCCGGGGCCGCCGTGCCCGGGGCCGATGATGTAGAGCATGTTCAGGTCGCGCTCGCGAATCAGGCGGTTCCAGTGGACGTAGAGGAAGTTGAGTCCCGGCGTCGTGCCCCAGTGGCCCAGCAGGCGCGGCTTCACGTCGTCCAGCGTCAGCGGGCGCTCCAGCAGCGGGTTGTCCTTCAGGTAGATCTGGCCGACGGAGAGATAGTTGGCGGCGCGCCAGTAGGCGTCCATTTTGGCCAGCATATCGGCGCTCAGAGGGTTTTTGCTCGTGGTTTCGCTCACAAATTCACCTCCCGGAGGCAAGCTTCAGTATCATACAAAGCCTAGCAGCCGCTGGCGACGGCTTTGGGTGATCGATGTCACATTCTGGTGAAACGCGGGTTCAGAGCCTCTACGCGCCGGGGGCACGCGACCCTGCGAAAAGAACGCCGCAGTCGCTTAGAAATAGCGCTTGAGCTTGAGGATGCGCGACTCGAAGCCGTACCAGAGCGCGGTGGCCACAGCCGTTGCGGTCAGCAGGCGGAAGGCCACGATGGCCAGGTTGCCCGCCGTGCCGTAGGGGTCCATGCGCAGATCGAACCAGCCGAAGTAGATGAAGACCGAGATGTGCGTCATGTACAGGCCGTAGCTGATGCGGCCATAAAAGGCCAGAGGGCCGCTGCACAGTGCGGCGTTGACTGGGTTGCGCGCACCCGTCGAGGCGATCAGCGCCAGCACCCCGCCGGCAAATCCAACCGCCAGCGCGGAATCGAGCAGTGAGGTTCCACCGGCCACGGTGGCGGCGGCCGCAAGGCCCGCAACCAACGAGCCCAGGCCGAGGGAGAGCCAGACGCGGCGGCTGAGGGAGAGCGTATGCAACCCCAGCGCCATCAGGCTGCCCAGCGCGATTCCGTCCAGGTGAATGAGCGTGTGGGTGGGCGTGATCCAGGCTGGATGGAGGTGGCGCAACAGTGGTGAAACGACCAGCGCGGAGAGCAGAACGGCGATGAGCATCCAGGGCCGGCGCAGGAAGCGCACCACAGGCGCCCACAGAAAGTAATACTGTTCCTCGATGGCCAGCGCCCAGGTGGGGCCGATGGCCGGCGGCAGCGTGAGGTGAAAGAGATTCTGCACCAGGAAGAGATACGCCAGCCAGGGTGCGGCCTTGATGGCTTCGAGCACCGGAGGGCCGATGAACCATGGTGCGTTGAGGTAAACGAAGATCAGCAGCAGGATATAGACGGGCCAGATGCGCAGCAATCGGCGCGCATGGAAGTTGTGGAAGTAGTGCGGCTTGTCGCGTGTGGCCAGCAGGATGGAGGTAATCAGGAATCCGGAGAGAATAAAAAACAGGATGACGCCCGCCCATCCCCACAGCGAGGCGTAACCGATCCAAGTGCCCTGCAGGCGCGGATGGCAGTGATAGAGAACCACCCACAGAATCGCCAGGCCGCGCAGGCCGTCGAGTTCGGGAAGGTAAGTGGGGAGCCAGGTTGGGCGTTGGATGGGCACGATAGCTTGGTCAAAAGAGTTTGCGCTGTTCGCCGCGCATGGGGCGAGTGAGCGAGTTGCTTTCGGTCGTCCCAGGTCTGAAAATCCAGACCTGGGCATGTTGCCTGGACGCGCAGGCGTTACCCCGCGGCTAACTGCTTGGCTCGCTCGGTGGCGCGCATGACGGCCTTGATGAGAGTGACGCGCAGCCCGCCTTCTTCGAGCTCCAGAATGCCGTCGATGGTGCAGCCGGCGGGGGTGGTCACGGCGTCTTTCAGCAGGGCCGGATGGTAGCCGGTTTCGAGCACCATCTTGGCCGCGCCGAGTGTGGTTTGCGCGGCCAGCAGGGTGGCCGTGTCGCGCGGCAGGCCCACCTTCACGCCCGCCTCGGCCAGGGCCTCGATGATGATGTAGATATAAGCCGGACCGGAGCCGGAGAGGCCCGTCACGGCGTCCATGTGCTTCTCGTCCACCAGCACGGTGCGGCCCACGGTCTCGAAGATGCGCTCGGCCAGCTCCATCTGCTCGGCGCTGACGAAGCGCCCGCGGCACAGGGCGGCGGCTCCGGCGCCCAGGGCGGCGGGCGTATTGGGCATGGCGCGAATAACGCCGATCTCCATCGCCGCCATCTCCTCGATGGCGCGCGTTTTGACCGATGCCGCAAAGGAAACCAGGGTTTTTGCGGGCGTGAGCGCCGGGGCGATTTCCTTCATCAGGGCGGGCACCTGGAATGGCTTGACGCCGAGCAGAATCAGGTCGGACTTTCGCACCGCCTCCAGATTGTTGGTGCTCACGTCCACGCCCCACTGGATGCTCAGGGCCAGGGCCCGCTCGGCGTGGCCCACGGTCGCGTGAATCTGATCGGGCGCAAAGAGGTTCTGCTTCAGAAAAGCCTGCAACAGGATGCCGCCCATCTTGCCCGCGCCGAGAACGGCTACGCGAACCTGGGGCAACTGCGCGGGTACATCGGTGGCCTCAACGGCAATCTCCGCCATGTCTTTGTTTCCTTTTTCCTGATTTTTGGATGAGTGTGGTGGTCAACAGTCCAGAATACTCGCATCGTGCGCGCATCCCAACCCTTCATGCGGCCGGGAGCCGCATTCTACTTCGTTTCCGCGGCTTTCTGGCTCCCAATCCAGGCGTCGATGCGGCTGTTCAGCACGTCCAGCGGCAGGGCGCCCGAATCCAGCATCTGGTCGTGGAAGGCGCGCAGGTCGAACTTCGTGCCCAGCGCCGCCTTGGCCCGGTCGCGCAGCTCAAGAAGCTTCAACTGGCCGATCTTGTACGCCAGCGCCTGACCGGGCCACGCGATATAACGGTCCACCTCGGACTGGATGGTCGTCTCGTCCAGACCCGAGTGCTGGTGAAAATAATCGACCATCTGCTGGCGGGTCCAGTGCTCGGAGTGCACGCCGGTATCGACCACCAGGCGGATGGCGCGCCAGTCGTCGGCCTCCAGGCGGCCGTAATCGGAGTAGGGGTCCTGGTAAAAGCCGATATCTTTGCCCAGCCGTTCGGCATAGAGCCCCCAGCCCTCGGTGTAGGCGGTGTATTGCTGGTACCGGCGGAAGGCGGGCACGCCGGTCAGCTCCTGCGCAATGGACAATTGCAGGTGGTGGCCGGGAATGCCCTCGTGGTAGGCGATAGCCTCGACGCCGTAAAGATTGCGGCTGGTGGCGTTGTAGGTATTGATGAACAGGCGTCCGGGACGGCTGCCGTCGGGCGGGCCGGGCTGGTAGTAAGCTGGCGGCGCGGTTTTTTCCATGTAAGCCGGGACCGGGACGACTTCAAACTTCGCCTTGGGAAGACGGCCAAAAAGCTCAGGCAGTCTGGCCTGCATGGGCCCGAGATAGCCGCGATAGGCGTCCAGCAAAGCCGCGGCCGAGGCTGGATGCAGCTTGGAATTGGTCTTCAGACTGGCGCGAAAGCTGTTCAGGTCGGCAAAGCCCAGCTTCTGCGCGATGGCCAGCATCGCGGCCTCGTCCTTTTTCACTTCGTCGAGGCCGATCTGGTGAATCTGATCGGCGGTCAGGCTGGTGGTCGTGTTGCGGCGAATGAGAAAGGCATAGTACGCGGCCCCGTCGCTCAGCGCCCAGATGCCGGGCTCCGTGCGGCCGGCGGGAATGTAGCTGACCTTGAGGAAACGCGCAAAGCGCTGATAGGTGGGCAGGTCTTCCTTGCCGATAACGCCGAGCATCTCGTCCCGGATGCGTGCCTGCTCGGCGGGTGGAATCGAGGCCGGAAAGCTCTTCAGCGGCAGAGCCAGCGGCGAGTCTTCCGGCTTCTGACCGGCCAGCGTGTTGACTTCGTCGAGAGCCTTTTCCAGCAGATAGCTGGGCGGCACGCGATGGTCGTCCATGCCGATGGACATATTGGTCGTCACCTGCTCGAAGGCCTTGGGCAGAGCGCGCAGCCGGGCGATCCAGTCGTCGTAATCCTTCACGGTGGTGAAGCTCAGCTCGGCCGCCAGTTGCGGATAGGTGTCGTAGATGCCGCCCGTCTGGTCGACGGGCATCTCCCACTCCTTGAACTCGGCAGCCTCCTGGTCGTCGGCGAACTGGCCGAGCAGCAGGTCGCGGCTGATGAGTTCCTGCGCCGTGAATCCCGCCGGGTCGATGGCGGCCAGTTGCATCAGGTAGTTCTGTTCGCGGGCCAGCCAGTCGTTCTCGGCCTGGACGGACTCGTCGGCGATGCGGTCGTTGTAGCGCTTGTCGCCGATCTCGGAAGCAAACTCCGGCGAGTGTTCGAGGAAAGCTTGCCAATACTCGTCGCAAACGGTGCGAAGGGCCTGCCGGTTTCCTTCCACCGAAGAGGACTGCGCCGCGGAGACCGCCGGCGATTGCGCCCTGAGTGCGGGAACGGAGGCGAGCAGCAGAAACGCGGCAACAGGCGCGAAAGCCGGAAGGAACTTTTTCATCGAAGCGGATCCTCTTGTGGGCGATGTGGGGTGCGGGATCGGGGCAATCGCCTTTTCATCGAGTGTAGTGCAAAGGGGGTGCCGGATGAACACGGCTGAGGCGCAGGGCAAAACCGCAATCGCGGCCTGTTATCGCGCGGCGGCTGCTTCAGCTTGCTCCGGCTGCGGCAGCAGGGACTCGTAGGCCGCATAGACGCCTTCGAAGACCGAGTCCCAACTGGCCGTCAGCGCATAGGCGCGCGCAGCCTGCCGCATACGCTCGTGGCGCACCGGGTCGGCCAGCACTGCGGCCACCGCCGAGGCAAACTCCGCATCGGGAACGATGCGCCCCGTCTGACCGTCGCGGACGATGGTCGGCGGTCCGCCGTCAGGGGTGACGATGGCCGGAACGCCGCTCGCGAGCGCCTCCAGAACCACGTTGCCGAAGGTGTCGGTGTGCGAGGGGAAGACGAACAGGTCCATGTTGGCGTACGCCTTGGCCAGCGCCTCGCCGCGCAGAACCCCGGCAAACTCCGCCTGCGGCAGGCGCTCGCGCAGCCAGTTTTCATCTCCGCCCTGGCCGACGATGAGAAAACGGAAGTCCGAAACTCCCATCTGCTCCAACTCCTGCTGCATCTGGACCAGTAAAGCGACATTTTTCTCGACCGAAAGGCGGCCCACAAAGCCCAGAACAACTCCGTTGTCTTCACTCCTTCGCGTTCGTTTGGCAGGATCGAAAAGCTCCGCGTCCACGCCGCGCGGCATCCGGTGGCAGGGTCGCCCGGTGGTCCGTTCGAGCAGCGCGCAGAGCTGCGGATTGGGCGCGAACAGCACCTGGGCCACGGAGTAGAAGCGGGCCGCGACGGCCATGGCCAGATCCTCGATCTTCTGTCCCGTCGCAGCCGATTGGCTCTCCGGCAGCAGGCGCAGAAACCACTCCGAGCGCCGCGCCGCGTACTCGTGCACGTTGGTGTGCCAACTGGCGGCCAGGGGCAATCCCATGCGGTGCGCCAGAGCCGCGCCCAGGATGCCCACCTCGCTGGGGCCGGTGATGTGAATCAGATCCGGCTGAAAGCGTTCCAGAACCTCGTCGATCAGCGGAATGTGGCGCAGAAACGCGGGGTCGAAGCGCAGATCCTTTTCGAGCGCAAAGGAGAGAAAACCGCGCGGCAGCTCCAGCGTCCAGAGGTTCCCGTCTTCGGTGAATGCCTGGGCGCGGTCTCCGGCGCGAACGCACAGAAAGGGCAGATTGCGCCGCCGCGCAAAGGCCTCGAAGTGGCGGCTGGTGTGCGCCACTCCGTTGACCTCATGGAAGGAGTCAGGAAAATAAGCCACGCGGGGCATTTGTTCATTCATGGATTTCGTTCAATTCTTATCTGTGTGCCCGGTTGCAAAGGACAACACCTCCTGGGCGTCCTACTCGCGCGGCGCCCTACTCGCCCAGCACGAGACGCAACTGGCGCGAGTCGCTCCAGGCCATGCGCAAACCGCCGGAAAACGGTCCCATGCCCATCAACTGCACCATTCTGAGCATCCAACTCATCACCCGCGGCGGCTGTCCGTTGGGCCACAGTTCGCTGAGCGGCCGGACGGCTCCGCTCGCGTCCGGATGATAGACGCGCTCGTCCCAGGTGCGCGAACCCTGCGGAAACTCCGGATAGTGCCGGATGGCGTCGAGGGTCGATTGCAGCAGGCGGTGCTTCCAGGGCTCGGCGTACTGCGGCATGAACAGCACATTGCTCTTCTTTTCGCGCCGTACCTCATGCACGAACTCGGTAAAGCTCGATGCGTTGGTCAGGTTGACGTTGGCGTTCGGCTCCACGCCATGGCGGTCGCCGCCAGAGATGAGCAGCATGTTCCACTGTTCGGCCAGTTGCCGCACCGCGCGGTTCTCGTCCCAGTTGCGCAGCCCGTTCAGCTCCAGCGCGTGCAGAAAGTTGCCGTTCTTTTGCAGGAACTGGTTGACCAGAAAATTGTGTTTCTCCTGGCCCACCAGGTAGAGATCCCAGAGCGGGTGGTTGAAGATCACCAGCACATTCGGCAGCTCATGAAGTTCGCGCAGAATCTCGGTCAGCCGTTCGTCCTTGGGGTGGGCCGTGTACTCGGCCAGCGTGTCCATCCACTCCGTGGCCCTGGAGCTGGGCAGGTTGTGCACGCCCAGGTGAAACGACTGTTCGCCGTAGGGGGCGCTCCACTCCACGGAAACCGGAATCTGCCGCGCGCTTGCGATCGTGCGCAGCAGCATGGGCGCCGTGATGCTGTCGTGGTCGGTGAGCGAGACCATCGGGGCCAGGTCCAGCTTCTCGATCTGGCCGCTTTCGAGGTCAAAGGCCAGCTTGGGCGTCATGGGCGGCGTCCAGTAGCTGGCCGCGTAATCGATGCGCAACCCGTACAACCGTTCCGAGCGCTGTTCGAGACGCGAGAGCAGCGGACGAATCCATGGATATTGGGCCCCAAAGCTGGCCAGGAAATCCAGAGTCTCTTTCGACTGGTTGGTGTGGCCGTGCAGTGAGACGCCGGACCGGAAGCCGTGCGCCGCTTTCGGGGCGCGCCACAGGTACGAGATGGTTGAATGGGACATTTCCACTCCTCAATGCCGCGAGCGATCTGGAATTTCTGGAGCCAGTGTGCACTGCCGGCCATCAATGGAGAGTTAACGGGAGGCGAATAAGGCTTGAATTGACGAAGGAATCAAAAAAAGCACGGGTAAAACCCGACGAAGGTGGCAACAATGCAGGCATTTCTCGAACTGCACTGGTGTAGCTACTTTTATAGATATATTTGTAGTATTCTGGAGCAGGCGGTGGCAGACCGCCGACTGGGCAGATCCGCTGCACAGACCGGGAGAGAAAGCGAATATGAATGAAGACTGTGATCTGGAAGACGCCAAATGGCATGGAGTTCGAGTGGAATCCCACGAAAGCCAGGAGCAACCTTCGGGACCATCGGGTCACTTTTCCTTACGCAGCTCGTGTCTTTTTGGATCCGAACGGCATCGAGCGCCCAGACGAGGGTGACTACGGCGGGGAGGAACGGTGGCTGGTTATCGGCCGAGTCGAAGAATTTGTACTCATGGTTGTCCATGCATTCCGCTCAGGTCGAATTCGCATCATTTCTGCCAGAAAGGCTACGCACAATGAGATCATCGAATACTGGAAGAGTCAGCTTTCGTCTTGATCCGGAGAATCCGCCGCGGATGACTCCAGAGCAGGTGCAAGCGCTGCGCGAGTTGGGCGACGAAGACATCAATCTCAGTGATATTCCTGAGCAAACTGGCGGTGGCTGGCGGCGCGTCTCGGAGCTGGTTCCAGCTGAGAACAAGCAGTTGATATCTCTTCGGCTGGATGCGGATGTGATCAATTTCTTTCGCAAAACCGGGCGGCGCTATCAGAGCCGTATGAATGCCGTTTTGCTCGATTATGTGCGCGCAAGCCGGAAGGCCGGTTAACAGGATTCGACTACTTCCTCGTCTTGCCCATGCCCGGCCCGAGAAAATCCTCCAGGGTCAATTCGGCCATCAGCTCCGGGTCGAGCTGCGCTGGCGCGCTCTCGGAGAGTGCGTCGGCGGCCGCCTCGGCTGCCAGGTAGTTCTCCGTCAGCCCCTTGCGCAGCAGCTCGAAGGCCTGCTCGGGCGTATCGGCAAACTCAAACAGCTCGATGTCCTTGGGAGAGATGGAGCCGGTATCCACCAACGCCTCCAGGTTGAAAACCTTCTTCCAGTACTCCGAGCCGTAGATGACCACGGTGATCTTCTTGGCCAGCTTGTGCGTCTGCGCCAGGGTGAGAATCTCGAACATCTCGTCCAGCGTGCCGAAGCCTCCGGGAAAGACCACCAGCGCCTTGGCCAGGTAGGCAAACCACAGCTTGCGCATGAAAAAGTAGTGGAACTCGAAGTTGAGCGCGGGCGTGATGTAGGGGTTGGGCCGCTGCTCGAAGGGCAGCACGATGTTCAGCCCCATGGTCTTGCCGCCCGCTTCGTAGGCGCCGCGGTTGGCCGCTTCCATGATGCCCGGTCCGCCGCCGGAGGTGACCACGAACCGCGCCCGCCGCGAAGGAATGGTCTTGGCCCAGCGGGTCAGCATTCCGGAGAGCCGCCGCGCATCCTCGTAATAGCGGGCCATTTCGACGGCCGCCTCGGCCCGCTTGATCTGTAAATCCGTTGCCTGGCCCGCGGCAATCTCCAGCGGCTTGGCCGGCTGCTCGTGGCTGGGCGCCGCCTGCGTGGAGCCGGTGTTTTCCAGCAGTTCCAGGGCATGGCCGGCCTCCTCGCGCCCGCGAAACCGCGCCGAGCCGAAAAACACCACCGTGTCCTGAATCTGCTCTCTGCGGAAGCGCGCCAGCGGCTCCATGTACTCGGCCACAATCCGGATCAGCCGTCCGTCGGCGCTATTGAGAAATTCGGAGTTCTCGTAAGCCAGCGGAGCGTTGGCTAGCGGCTGGCGGCGGCCCGTTGCCGGGAATTCCTGCTCCGGCTGCTTCCCTGTTCCCTGTTTTTCTGTCGCTCATGGATTACCCATCCCGATAACGGAGCGCGTCCTGAAACGCAATCCACAGATTCAAAATTCCCAGGCCAGACACAAGTCCGCGCACCGCACCGTTGGCCGCATAAGAGCGCAGAGGGCGGGAAACTGCACAAACAAAGGGTTCTGGTCCCAGAGCACCCTGGACCACGGCACATAGCAGATCGCCAGGCCGATATACATCCTCAGCAACACGCGCAAAAACAGCTCGGCGCGTTCCAGCCAGCGCGGGAGCCGTTGCGGCGGCTGTTCGGGCGGCTGCGAAGAGGCGGGCCTGGAGGCAGGGTCGAACCCAGACTCGGAGCCGGACGAGAAAGCTCTCTCCGATCCCGGCGCGGGAGCTGGAGTCGCGGCAAGCAAGAGCGGGGTCAATTCCATCTGCCGCGGCAGTCCATTTCTGCGCTCACCGCCTCTGGTTTCCGCCGATCCGCCCATCGAAGCTGGCAAATGCACTCAAACTCCACGTTGGTCTTCGGGCATCTTCGCTGAGCGGAAGATGCGCCCGGCATATCTTCGGGCCCGGACACAGAAAAATGTCCGTCTCCGAGACGCCGTACTGCAAAGTTAACACAGCCGCCGCCGCAGGCCCGGCCGGTTTTCTG
>CAWBHO010000037.1:0-8982 GCA_963788415.1 uncultured Acidobacteriaceae bacterium
ACATCGAGTCGGCGCAGGTGAACCTGGTCATGCCGCACGATTCGCTCTTTCGCGATGCCGACCGGCCGGCCAAGGCCTCGGTGGTCCTCAAACTGCGCCATCGCGGGCTGGCCGATGGGGAGGCGGAAGCGATTCGCAACCTGGTGGCCTCGGCCGTCGATGGCCTGACCCCGGATCGCGTGGTGCTGGTCGATGCGGACGGCCATATGCCGCTGGGGCCGAAGACCGCCGAACCAATGCAGTTGACGGCCGAGCAGGCCTTGGAAGACAAGCTGATCGCGACCTTGGAGCCGGTCACCGGCGCGGGCAACGTGCGCGCTTCGGTCACCCTGAACTACGATATGTCGGCTACCGACGAGACCCAGGACATCTATGACCCGAACCAGACAGTGACCCTGTCGATGCAGCGCACCGCGCAGGCCTCCGGAGCCCAGAAGGCGGCCGCCGGGGTTCCCGGCACGGCCTCGAATGCTCCCAACTCGCAGGCCTTGCCTGTCTATCCGCAGCAGACCACTGCGCCGCAGACGGCCGAAAGCGAGTCGGGAACCTACGGGGCGTCGAAGACGGTGCGGCATGTGGTCGAAGGCCCAGGCCGGGTGCAACGGCTGACCGCGGCCATCGTGGTCAATGACCGGCTGCTCCAGCCCGCGTCCAAGGGCAAGCCGGCGCAATGGCAGCCTCGCTCGGCCGACGAGATACGCAACCTGACCGCGCTGGCCCAGGCTGCGGTAGGCTTTGACCCGGCGCGCGGGGATCTGTTGACCGTTGAGGATCTGGCCTTTGAGGACAACCGCTTGCAGCAGCCGGTCTCGTTGCCCCGCCAGGTGCTGTCGACGGCGGAAGGTTCGCCGATCCTGATCAAGTACGCCGCCCTGCTGATAGGCCTTCTGGTGGTGGTAGCCTTCGGGCTGCGTCCCGCCTTGCGCAACGCTGGATCCGCGGTGAACCCGGCTGCCGGGGGACGGACCAAAGAGCTGGCCGCCGGAAAGGCTGCAAGCGTGGCGCAGCCGGTGCTGAAGCCGCCGGAGCCGGTCGAGGCCGATCCTGAACGAATCCGGGTTCAGCAGGTCTTCGACCAGGTCTCCGATCACCTGAAACGCGAACCGACGCAAAGCTCCCGGCTGCTGCAGAGCTGGATTCACTCCGATTAGCTAGAACGGCGGCCGGGAGGCTGGAGGGAGCGCGCCCGCTGGGATTGGAAGCGGTAAGGGCAGGCGGCAGGCGGTGGGGAGGCGGGATGGAGCGGGGCGGAGGGGCGAACGGCGGATAGAGTTGCCGGCCGCAGTGGACGGGCGGGCGCAGGTATAGAGTAGAACGCTGAAGCGGTAAGCGATTGCGCGGCGATGGAAAGGACCGGAGCCTTGGGCGAACAGGATAATCAGAGCGGAATGGGGCGGCGCCGCTCGACGGCGAACATGAATGGGGTGCGCAAGGCGGCCATCCTGCTGGTAGCCGTCGGCGAAGGGCTGGCCAAGGATATTCTGCGCGCCCTGCCCGAGGCGGATGTGCAGCAGCTCACCGAGGAACTGGCCGAGCTGCGCGGCATCACTCCGGAGCTCTCAGCCGAGGTTCTGGAGGAGTTCTGGGAGCTTCTGGAGACCCAGAACTTCATGACGCACGGCGGACTGGACTATGCCAGCCGGCTGCTGATGGAGACCTTCGGCAAGGAGCGCGCCGACGACCTGCTGGCGCTGGTGCGCCGCTCGCAGGAGGCTGCCCAGGGCAATCTGGCCAAGCTGCAGCGCACCGATCCTCAGCAGTTGGGCAAGCTGCTCGACAGCGAGCATCCGCAGACCATCGCCCTGGTGCTGGCTCACCTGGACCCGCGGCGGGCCTCGCTGGTGCTGGACAACCTGAGCGAGGACCATAAGGTGTTGTCCATTCAGAGGCTGGCCGAGATGCGCCAGTTTTCGCCGGAGATGGCGCAGAAGGTGGCGCACATTCTGCATCGCAGACTGGAAAGCGTGGGCGACACGGCGCGCAAGAGCTACTCCGGCTTCAAGGCGGTGGCCGATCTGCTGAACCGGCTCAATGCCGAGGAGTCGAAGAAGATTCTCGAAACGATTGAGGATAGCCAGCCGGAGCTGGCCCTTTCCATCCGCAACCTGATGTTCACCTTCGAAGACCTGGTGACGGTGCCGCCCGCCACCATTCGCGAGATCGTCTCCGGCGTGGACAAGCGGCAGTTGGCACTGGCCTTGCGCGGCGCCAAGGACGAGCTGCGCGCGCAGATCTTCAAGGCCATGAGCTCGCGGGCGGTCGAGATGCTCAAGGAAGACATGGAAGTTCTCGGTCCGGTCCGCTCCCGCGAGGTGGCGCAGGCTCAGCAGGAGATCCTCAACCTGGCCCGGCGGCTGGAGGCCGAGGGCAAGGTGATTCTGAAACTGGAGACCGGCGACGAGATGTTGGCGTAAGCGCGGAATGCAGGCCGGTTTTCAGGAACGAACAATTCGTCTGGCAGTCGAGATCCGACCCGCCGCGATGAGAGAGGTAACCCTTGCAGCAGGCGGAAAAGACAACACGCAATGGCACTTCGGCGCGCGTTCAGGCCTTCGAGTACGAGTCCGATCCAAATTCACCCCCGCTGGCCGCCTGGGGTGAATGGGCGGAGAGTGGGGAGAGCGCGCCCAATCCTGCCGAGGCGCAGGCAGGCCCGAACGGAGCTCATGAAGCCCAGCAGCGCGCCGAGCTCGATCAGCGGCTGAGTGAAGAGACGCGGCGCTCTTTCGAGGCTGGCCGTGAGCGCGGAGTCCAGGAGGGCCGGCAGATCGAGCGCCAGGCGCAGGTCGCAGCCCATGCCAACGAAGAGCAGCAACGCATACGGCAAGCTGCAGAATTGCTGGAGGGCTTTGCCAAGGAGCGGGACCGCTATCTGCTGGCGGTCGAGCATGAGGTGGTCAAGCTGGCCTTGGCTGTGGCGGCGCGTATCCTGCGCCGCGAAGCGCAGATGGATCCGCTTCTTTTGACCGGCGCGGTGCGGGTGGCGCTGGGCCAGCTTTCCGCCTCGACCCAGGTGCGTATGCGCGTCCCCCCGTCCGATCTCAACCTTTGGACCGAAGCCATTGCCCTGTTACCCAACCTGGGCGTAAAGCCTGAGGTGGCCGTGGGCGAAGGAATGCGGCTGGGCGATTGCGTGATCGAAACTGAATTGGGTTCAGTCGACCTGGGAATTCGCGCGCAGTTGGGCGAAATTGAGCGAGGTTTTTTTGACCGCGCCGGCAGATCCCATGGCTCCGCGCCCGCAGGCGACGCGGCCGAGATGGCCAGCGCCGAACGGGAGAGCCGTACATGAGCGCGCTGCTGGAGCGGTACTTTTCCCGGTTGGAGCGCAACCAACCCTGGCGCTGGAGCGGACGGGTGCTCGACCTGGTGGGACAGACGATCGAATCTTCGGGACCGCTGGCCTCGGTGGGCGAGTGCTGTGAAATTCGAGACCAGTTCGGCCATGCGCACCTGGCCGAAGTGATCGGCTTTCGGGGGTCCAATGTGTTGTCGATGCCGGTTGAGAGCACAGAGGGCATCCGTTATGGAAATCGCGTCGAGGCATTGGGCGTGCATCCCGAAATCGAGGTGGGACCGGCACTGATGGGCAGGGTGCTGAACGCTCTGGGCGAGCCGATTGACGAGGGCCGCCGGCCGGTTTTCTCGTCAAAACTGCCGCTCGAAGGGGTATCGCGCTCGCCCATGGACCGGGTGCCGATCCGCACCCCGCTGGGCACCGGGATTCGCGTTCTGGACGCTCTGCTGACGGTGGGCCGAGGGCAGCGGGTGGGCATCTTCGGGGGGTCCGGCGTGGGCAAGAGCACGTTGATCGGCATCATGACCCGCAACACCGAGGCGGATGTGACAGTGGTGGGGCTGGTGGGCGAGCGGGGCCGCGAGGTGGGCGAGTTTCTTGAAGATTCGCTGGGCGTGGCGGGCCGGGCGCGCTCGGTGGTGGTGGTTTCGACCTCCGACCAGTCGCCGCTGCTGCGCATGAGGGCGGCCTTGTCGGCCACCACCATCGCCGAGTACTTCGCCGCCCAGGGTAAGAACGTATTGCTGGTGCTGGACTCGCTGACCCGCTTCGCCATGGCCGCGCGAGAGGTGGGACTGGCAGCCGGCGAGCCGCCCACGAACAAGGGCTACACGCCGTCGGTCTTTTCACGCCTGGCCAAGCTGGTGGAGCGCGCCGGGCAGTTCCGGGTCGGCTCGATCACCGCATTTTATACCGTATTGATGGAGGGCGACGACCAGCAGGATCCCATCGTGGACGCGGTCCGGTCGCTGCTAGACGGCCACGTGGTGCTCTCGCGGGCGATGGCCGCCGAGGGCTGGTATCCGCCCATCGAGCTGTTGGATTCGATCAGCCGGCTGATGCCAGCGGTCACCCAGCCGGCGCATCGCGAACAGGCGGCGCTGTTGCGCAAGCTGCTGGCGGTTTACGCGCGCAGCGAGGATCTGGTGCGGATTGGGGCCTACAAGCCGGGCTCGGACCCGGACCTGGACCGCGCCTTGCGCGGCCGCGGAGCGATGCGGACCTTCATGACCCAGGATTCGCGCGAGCAGGTCCGTTTCGCGGACTGTTTGAAACGGCTTGCGCAACTGGCTGCGGAGGTGTGATCCGTGGCCGTCTCGCGCGCTCTGCGCCGCCTGTTGCGCATCCGGGATCTCGAAGAGGAACAGTGCCGGCTGGCGCTCGAATCATCCATTGGCGAACTCAACCGGCTTCAAAGTGCGCTGGCCAGTACGGCGGAGCGGGATCGGCGTGGCCGGAGGCTGGTGCAAACCAGTATCCAGACGGGCGAGTTTCAGGACCGGCTCGCCGGCCTGGAGGAGACGCGGGCGGCCGACCGTATCGTGGCTGTGCTCGAACCCCGGATCGAGGCCATGGAAGCGGAAGTCGCCCAGCGACGCCGGGAATTTCTTGCCAAAAGAATGGAGCGCCGCCAGGCCGAGACCCTCATTCAGGCCAGCGAGGCCGAGGAGGCCGTTGAAGCCGGACGGCGCACCCAGTTGGCCCTCGACGACTGGTACAGCTCCCGGCTGTACCGCGAAACAGATGCAAGAGAAGAGCGGGATGCGCCTGAGTCCGCAGAGGCGGGACCATTCCATTCACTCGCCGGCGATTTCGATCCGATCAGCAAACTCGGCAAGCCGGAATAAAACTTGAGGAGAAATTCAGGGAAGAGGCAGTCTGCCTTCCTGAATCGGAATTCCCGGTTCCATTCCTGACAATGCTCTAACCCACCCCCGGCTCTGTTTGGCACGCCTTCTGCATGATCTCCTGGCATGGCCGTATCTACAGGAATCGAAATCGGCGCAGGCGCAGCCACGGTTGGGACGGCGGCAGCCGCGGCGCCCGGCAGTAGCAGCGCTGCTCTAGGAAGCAAGCGGGGCGCAGTGCAGGCGGAAACCACCGCCGAGGGCTCCTCGGCGCTTGCCGCCGACAGTGCCAAGAGTTTTCGCGCGGGCTTGCAATCGCTGCTCGCCTCGATGAGCTCGAGCGAGGATGCCCTGGACGAAAGCCAAGACGGACTGAGCCGTGCGAGCGGTTCAAATGTGCAGGCGCAGGGGGCGACTGCCGCGTCTTCCGCTGGAACGGCTTCAACTCTGGCTGCGGGCGCGGGCCTGGGCCTGGGACTGCGGCTGGAAACAGAGGTGAAAAGCAGCGAGGCTGGCGCAGGTGCGAAGCTACCCACAGACGAGGTGCAGACCGGAGACAAGACGGTTGCTCTCCGTGCGGCCACCGAGACACTGGACCCGAAGCTGGCAAGCACCGGGGAAGAGAAGGCTGCGGCTCTGCAGGAGAGCTCCTCGGCAGGCTCGACGCATTCCGACTCGACCGTCAAGAAGGCTAAGACACACCAGGAGACATCCGACTCGTCGGCAGGAGTGGTTCCAGCGGCAATCGGTGGTCTCGTTCAGACGGTTGTGCCGCAGGCCAGCGTCAGTTCCACCGTGCAGAGCGTAGATCTGAAGAGCAAGTCTTCGCAGACTGACGCGACGGCTCGGGCTTCGCTCGATGCGCAAACCAATCTTGCTTCGTTCTCCGGTTTCACTTCGTCTTCCGGCAACCCCTCAGTGCCCAAATCTGAAAATCTTAAGGAAGTGACCGGGGCGGCGAGCGAAACTACGCAGACGAGCGTGGGGAAAACTGAAGAATCTGCGAATCGAACTGCGGATCTGGTGCAGAGGCAGCCGGTTTCCAGCCAGGAAAGCGCTTCCATTTCGGCTCATGAGCCTGCCGATTCAACGAATGCATCGAAAGATTCGACGCCATCGACCGCGAAAGCCGGAAAACAGCTCGCGATCGAGGCTCCAGGGTTGAATCTGGCCGCAGGATCGGCGCAGAGCCAGAGCGCGACGGGAACAGGGACAGCAAGCCAGGATTCGACTCCGACTACCGCTCTCGGCCAGGCCACGGTCCAGCCGCTCACCTCCGCTTCGTCTGCCGCTTCAGCGCTGATTCAAAGCCAGCCGCAGGTCGGAAGGCAAACCGGAGCCGAGGGAACGGCCGCGGTTGCGGCTGCGGTCACCGGCGCTGACTCCATCCACTCTTCGCTTGTGTCCGGCGCGTCTTCGGATGCGTCCATAACGGCCGCGAAAACCAGCTCTGCGAGCAGCGGCAAGACCGGTACAGGCCTTGGGCCATCGCGATCAGGTCAGCAGAATGCCATCACTTGGCATATCAGTTTTCAGCAGACGCCGGGCCTGCCGGAGCAACTCCTCGCCGGTCGCGAAGCCATTTATTTGCGTCATTTTTTAGATTCCGGCACTTTCAGCGATGCGGATGTCGCCCGCTACGCCCGGGCATATGCCGCTCCCGAACATCTGGGCGCGGCGTTGGAGATCTATCGGGCCTTTCCGGCGAATGTTCAATTCCCCCGCGGTTGCCGCGTAAATCGCTTCTCCAGGTTCCCGGAGTTATCGCCATCTGCCTCTATCTGGTGCTGCTGGCCGTGGTCATCGTGATTGGCGTCGTCAACGGCGGCCATATCCGCCGGTTTTTCTCGTCTTCACCGTCTTTCTTCTCGCAGCCAGCGGCGGGCTCGTTCTCTTGTTCCGCTGGGCCTGGGCGCTGGCTCTTGCAGCCGTCTTCCTTCTGTCCGGCTATGACATATGGATCTTCACCATGCGCTTTCAAGGCGAAATCCTCCTCCAGGGTCTGCTCAACCTGATCTTCTTCCTTTACCTCATCCGCCCTGAAGTCCGAGAAAAGCTGCGCTAGACCTGCCCCCTCAACCGTAGCTGCTTTCCAAATCCAAAATCCCGTTACAATAAAGCCTGATGGAACTTGCGCTCACGGAACTCGTTCAAATCGAGCCGGCGCGCCGCGCCCCCGCTCCCAAGCCGGAGTGGCTCAAGGCCCGCGCGCCCATGGGCGAGAACTACCACGATCTCAAGCGCCTCGCCCGCTCGCTCGGCCTCCACACCGTCTGCGAAAGCGCGCACTGCCCCAACATCGGCGAGTGCTGGCACCACAAAACCGCAACCTTCATGATGCTCGGCAATCTCTGCACGCGCCGCTGCGGATTCTGCGCCGTGCCCAAAGGCCGCCCCGAGCCCATCGACTTCGACGAGCCGCGCCGCGTCGCCGAGGCAGTAGCCGCATTAGGCCTGCACCACGCCGTGGTCACCAGCGTCAATCGCGACGACGACTACATCGGCGGCGCGCGCGCCTTCGCCATGGTCATCGAAGAGATTCGCCGCCAGGCTCCCGGCTGCCGCGTCGAAGTCCTCATCCCCGACTTCCAGGGCAATCCGCGAAGCCATCCGCACCGTCGTCGAAGCCGCGCCCGAGGTCCTGAATCACAACACTGAGTCCGTGCCGCGCCTCTATCGCGTCGTCCGCTCCGGCGCGCGCTACGAGCGCACTCTCGAGCTGCTGCGCTACGCGAAAGAGTTGCGGCCCGAAGGGCTGACCAAGTCAGGCGTCATGGTCGGCCTCGGCGAAGAGACGCACGAACTGCTCGCCGTCTTTCGCGATCTCGCCGCCGTCGGCTGCGACATTCTCACCATCGGCCAGTATCTGCGCCCCTCACGCGACCACCTGCCCATGGCGCGTCTCTATACCCCGCGCGAGTTCGCCGAGCTGAAATCCGAAGCACTCAAGATGGGATTCCGCCACGTAGAGTCAGGCCCTCTGGTGCGGTCGAGTTATCACGCGCACGAGCAGGCTGCGTCGGTCGCTGCGGCGCCGGTTGCATAGCGCATTTCAGCCTTTTGCCCGGCGTATGAGTTGTAAAATAGCCGTTGGCAATTTGCATTAGCGAGGGCGATCTCCAATGGCATCATTCATGGCCGGCAATCCGGCACTTAAAGACTCTCAAGCGATCTCAAGCGTCGCATGGATCAGTCGGTCTCCGACTTCCAGGCCAACCTGGCCGCCACCCGCACCGGCCGCGCCAGCGTGCACATGCTCGACCAGGTGAAGGTCGACTACTACGGCACGCCGACGCCCATCAATCAGATGGCGCAGGTCTCGGCGCCCGAGCCGCAGCTGATCCTCATCTCGCCCTGGGACCCCACCATCTTGAAGGAAATTGAAAAGGCCATTCAGGCTGCCGGACTCGGCTTCAACCCAATGTCCGACGGCAAGGTCATCCGCGTCCCCGTGCCGCCCATGACCGAGGAGCGCCGCCGCGACGTGGTCAAGCACCTCAACAAAGTTCTCGAGGAACACCGCACCGCCATCCGCAACGTGCGCCGCGACGGCAACGACGCCCTCAAGAAACTCGCCAAGGACAAAAAGATCAGCGAAGACGAAGAAAAGCGCGCCGCCGAAGAAGTGCAGAAAATGACCAACGACGAGATCCTCCGCATGGAAGAGCTCTCGCAGAAAAAAGAAGCCGAAGTGATGCAGGTGTGAGCGGCATCGGCTAAAGCGCTTCAGGATTCACAACACGCACTGGTTTGCCATCAAGGTAGGCCAGTGCGTTTTCTACGCTCTGCGGATAATACTCAGCCCACGTCTCCTCGACCCCGTAGCCCAGGTGCGGC
>CAWBHO010000038.1:0-15413 GCA_963788415.1 uncultured Acidobacteriaceae bacterium
CAGCCTGATGCCGTTCACCATCTACGGGCCGGCCTTCGGTGGCGGCCACAATCCGCTCGTACCCTCTGCCGAGGGCAGCGCCGAATCCATCGCGGCCGCCTCTTATGCGGGCTTCAAGACCGGTTTCAATAGCGGGGGAAGTTTTACCAGCATCTCTACAGCGGTTCCTACCTTCTCCGCGCCTGGCATGGTGAATCCGACAGCGAAGATCAAGTACCCGACCTACGAGGAGTGGAGCCTGGCGATCGAGCAGCAGATCAACAGGTTCGACAGCATCTCCGTCAGTTATGTCGGCAACCGCAGCTATCATGAGCCGGAATTGAACGACGGCATCAATGCTTACAACAGCGGCGGCGCAGCGGGCTTCCCTGAGCTCTCCACCACCTCCGCTCCCAATCCGAATTTCGGTGCGGTGACCGAGATCAGCAGTTCCTCGAATGGAAACTACAACGGCTTGGTCGTCTCCGCGGAACACCGCTCGAAGAGCCTGACTGTCACCTTCAACTATCAATGGAGCCACGCGCTGGACGATATCTCCAACGGCGGCTTTTCTCCCTACGGAGGAGCCGGAGACAGCATCTATCCGGACGACCCTTTCGATCTGCACAAGAACTACGGAAACGCGGACTACGATACTCGCCACTACGTGAGCGCCAGCTATGTTTACACACTTCCTCACTACTATGGACCGAAGCTGCTGGTCGATAACTGGGAGTTTGCGGGAACCGTCTTCCACAGCACCGGATCGCCCTTCTCGGTAACCGATCCGACGACCTCGGCCGAGTTGAGCAACTACGGGACCACAGAGCCGTTGTATGCGCGTCAGGTCGGGAACTTGAATGGCACCCACTGCGGCGGCAACGCGGCCGCAACGGGAACTCAGTGCGCCTTCGTGAGCGACTACACAACGGCGACCGACTTTGGCCAGTCCCGCCGCAACCAGCTCTTTGGCCCCAACTACACCGATGTCGACTTCAGCGTCACCAAGGGCTTCCTGATGCCCCACTGGGAGACCGGCAAGTTCGAGATTGGCGCGCAGTTCTTCAACCTCTTCAACCACCCGAACTTCGCGCAGCCGCTTAGCACCCTTGCTGCTGGCGCAACTGAGGGAACCATCACAGCCGCGGTGAATCCGCCGACCTCGATCCTCGGATCGTTCCTGGGCGGCGATGCTTCTCCACGACTCATCCAAATCATGGGCAAGTTTACCTTCTAGCCTTCACGCCACAGCGGAAACAGCAACAGAAAGGGCGCCCTTCGGGGCGCCCTTTCTTGTGGAGCATCCGTCAAGCCGGAAGCCTTTGTCCAACTTCCGGCCGCAGTCGGCGGACTACACCTTCTTGCTAGACTTGTTTGCCGCAGCCTTTTTTGCGGGCGCTTTCTTCTCGGCGGCGCTCTTTTTGGCAGCCTTCTTCGCCTTGGCCGCGGGCGCGGCTTTGGCGGCAGCGGACTTTCCCTTCTTGGCAGCCGTTGTGGCGCTGGAAGTGGCTGGCTTGGTCTTCTTCGCAGCGACAGCGACCGATTTCGCGGGCGCCGTCTTGGTTGCGGCAGCAGCGGGTTTGGCCTTCTTTGCAGCAGGCTTGGGCTTGGCGGCTGTCTTGGCCCCGGCTTTCTTGCGCGCGGCCAGGGTCTTGGCGGCTAGCTCGGCCTTCAGCTCGGCGTCGAACTCGGATGGGGTGACGGGGCGCGCTGACTTACGCAGCCGCTCGATGTCATAGAAGGCGCGGCGCTCGACGAGGAAGACGTGGACGACAAAATCCACATAGTCGAGCAGAATCCACTCGCCTTTTCGGCGGCCTTCGACGGAGTTGGGCATAGCCCCAAATTCCTTCTTGAGCCGGTGCTCGATCTCGTCGGCGATGGCGATGGCCTGGCGGTCGTTGGTGGCCGAGGTGATCAGAAAGAAGTCGGAGAGCCCGGAGTCGATGGGGTCAAGCTCCAGAATGCGGGTGTCCACGCCCTTTTTGTCTTCACAGGCTGCCGCGGCGGCTTGCACGAGAATGCGGGTTTGTCGCTTGGTGTCGGTCGTCATGCGGTGAGTAAACTCTCCAGGTTCAATACCATCTCATCCTATCCCCTGGTAGGCGCGGCGGCAAGCGAACGGTAGAGGCCGTGGGCACGAATGTAATTTGTAACCGCCTCGGGGAGCAGCTCGGATCCCGGCGGCTGGCTCTCGCAGACGGCGCGCAGGCGGCGGCGAATGGCCGACGCGCTGATCTGGACGTGCAGGCCGGGCAGCAGGTAAAACGGGACGCAATCTCCGGCGGAATTGCGAAGAATGTACTGCCGAAGCAGGATTTCTCCGAAGGAAGGGGAAGAAAGCGGCGGAAGATTCCCGGAAAGATCGACCGCCGATCCAGATGGCAATTGAGGTGCCGATTCGGTGGCCGAATCAGGCTGCGGCACGGCTTCGATGGTCAGCCCTGCGGGCAGCGTGGCCCTCAGATCGGCGAGCCGCCAGCGCGCCTGGGACGGGCGGGAAGCGACGATCAACGGCGCTGCAAAAGGAATCTCCGCGGCGCGATGCCAGTGGCTGAGACCGGCCAACGAGTCGGCGCCCATCAGGAAAAACAGTGTGCTGGCTGGCGGCAGCTCGGCGCGCAGGCGAAGCAGGGTCTCTATTGTGTAGTTGGGCTCGCCCGACGGCTTGGGCTCGTCGGCCAGAGAGAGGGAAAAGCCTGGGTCGCCGGCAATCGCGAGCTGGGTCATGGCGGCGCGATGGACGAACGCCGCAGTCGAGCCGCGGGGCTTGAGAGGCTGCGCACCGACGGGGGCAAAAAGCACGGTGTCCAGGCCGAGCGCTGTTTGGGCAGCACGCGCCACCGCCAGATGGCCCAGGTGGGGCGGGTCAAAGCTGCCGCCGAAGAAGGCTGCGCGGCGCGCGCCGGGCGGCGGCTGGCCGGGGAAATTGTCCATGGCGTTCATGTTAGCGTGCGCGGCGCGGTCTGGTAACATGGAATCGCCATGATGCGTTCCCTGATTGCACTGCTTAGCCTGGTTGGCATCGTTGTTTCGGTGCTGGCGCTGCGCGTTCACTATTCCACCGGAGCCGAGCCCTGCTCGATCAACGCCAGGTGGGATTGCGGCGTGGTGAATCACAGCCCCTTTGCCATGATCGGCCCTGTCCCGGTGGCGGCGATCGGTATTCTCGGCTATCTGGCGCTGGCTGGCCTGGGCTGGGCGCGGCAGCGCTTTCCGCTCTTCCTGGCTGTTCTGGTGGGTCTCGGCTTTGCGCTCCGGCTCTCGTTCATTGAAGAGTATGTGCTGGAGGTCTGGTGCCTCTATTGCGTCATCTCGCAGGTAGTCATCGCGCTGATGACGCTGCTCAGCCTGGGCTGGCTGCTGGAGGAATACATCGCCCTCAGGCGAGCCTACCGGCGCGCGTACTGAGCCCGGCGCGGGCAGCCTCCCACGCGCACTTCTCCGGCCCCGATTCGAATGCTCGCCTTGCGCTGGTAAACTTGAACCAAGACATGTTCAAGAATAGCTATGCGCGCTGGATGTACAAGTGGGAGACGCGGCTCACCACGCGCGATGAAAATCGCGTGGTGCGCCCGCTGGAGTGGGGCTTCGAGTGGATCGAGCCGTTTCTGCGGGAGCACGGCTTTAGCGAGGTGCTGCCCGGTCCGGAGGTTGCCAACGACCCCGCGGTGGCCGAGGCCGCCATGGTCCACATCAACCAGTTTCTGATTCGCCACAGCGACACTTTTTTCGGCTACGAGCGGCCAACGGATTTTCGTCTCGAAGAGCGCTTCCCGGAACTGTACCCCACCAATGTGCGCCCAGAGACGCTGGCTCAGGACGCGGCCCTGAAGCAGCAGGCCGCGGAAGGCAAGATTCCGCCGGCGCAGTTTCTGCGCTTTACCTCGCCGGAGCGGACGCCGTACCCGGAGAACGACCTGGCCAACGCCCGCTGGTACCCGGCGCCCGCGCACAAAGACCCGACACGCCCCCGGCAGGCGATCATTGTGATGCCGCAGTGGAATGCCGACGCGTTCAGCCACAATTCGCTCTGCGCCATCTTCAACAAGATGGGCATTTCGGCGCTGCGGCTTTCCAAGCCTTATCACGACATTCGCCGGCCCCTTGAGCTGGAGCGCGCCGACTTTGCGGTCAGCGCCAACATCGGCCGCACGCTCTCGGCTTGCCGTCAGGCGGTGGTGGACATTCGCTGCTGCCTGGACTGGCTGGAGGAGCAGGGCTACGAACAGTTCGGCGTGCTGGGAACGAGCCTGGGCTCCTGCTACGCTTTTCTGGCCAGCGCGCACGACGCACGGCTGCGCGTGAATGCCTTCAACCACGCTTCGACGGCTTTTGGCGATGTGGTCTGGGCTGGGCAGAGCACCCGCCACGTCCGGCAGGCGCTGGCCGAAGCCGGCCTCTCGCAGGACCGCATCCGCGCCTTGTGGGCGGCCGTGAGCCCGTGCAGCTTTTACGACAAGATCGTTCGCCCTGAAGTCGACGGGCCGGACAAGAGAGTCCTGCTGATCTACGCCAACTACGACCTGACCTTCCCCAAGGAATACTCGCTACAGGTGGTGGAAGCATTCCGGCGCATTGGCCTGAATTTTGAGCTGCGCGTGCTGCCCTGCGGCCACTACACCACCGGCGAAACACCCTACAAATTCATCGACGGCTGGTACATGGGCTCGTTTGTCTACCGGGCTTTCAAGGCCCTGCGCGAGGGCAAGATCGCCGGTGTGAACGCAGCCGCGGTCGATTCGACCCACGCCCATGTGGCGGAGGCGGAAGAGGAAGCCATCACCCGATAGCGTTCTTTGGGTGATTGAAGGATCTAGGCTCCTGGCCCAGCAGAACCTTGGCGCGGATGTGCGGCCAGCCATTTGGCTACCCGCTGCTCGATGCCGGTCACTTCATCGACTGTGAGGTGGGTGCCGACCATCTGACGGTTGGCTGCGTACTGCTGCTGGCGAGGTCCCTTCACCGCAGCCGCCAGGTCGAGCCAGTAGTAGGCCTCAACGTAACTCTGCGGCACGCCCTGACCAATCGAGTACAGCACGCCCAGCGTGCCCTGTGCATCCACGTTTCCCTGCTCGGCGGCCTTGCCGTACCAGGCGGCTGATTGCGACCTGTCGCGAGGAAAGCCTGCGCCTCCGTCGCGATAAAGCTCGGCCAGGTGCATCTCGCCGGCGATGGAACCTTGCCCGGCGGCCTTGCGGTACCAATTCGCGGCCAGTTGCAAGTCGGGCGCGACGCCCTTGCCCGCGGCGTAGTTCTCGCCTACGAGCACCTGCGCCGCCGCATCGCCGCCGTTGGCTTTGGCCAGCAGGGCCGGGTCGATGCCGGCCGTCTGCGCCGGAGCTTGAATCAACGCCAAAGCAAAAGCGATTGCGAGAATACGTTGTTTTCTGAAGCGCTCCATGGCCGTCTCGATCGATTCTCGAAAACGATAGCAGATTTCCCTCTCGTGAGTTGAAGCGGGCCAAAAGACAGCGCAGAAATCAGCGAAAACCGGCTCCATGCCCGCACTCAAAGCTGGCGGTCTCTCCGCGTCTGTCAAAACAGCGGACAAAGGCGCTAAAATTCCTATATGACCGACTGTATGTCTCTGCCCCTTGCCCAGACCGACCCCGAAGTGGCCGCCGCCATTGATCACGAAATCATCCGCCAGCACGACGGGCTGGAGATGATCGCCAGCGAGAACTTTGTCTCCCAGGCGGTGCTGGAGGCGGCTGGTTCCGTCTTCACCAACAAGTACGCCGAGGGCTATCCGGGGCGGCGCTACTATGGCGGCTGCGAATACGCCGACGTGGTGGAAAATCTGGCCCGCGACCGCGCCAAGCAGATCTTCGGCGCCGAGCACGCCAACGTGCAGCCGCATTCCGGCTCGCAGGCCAACGCCTCGGCCTACATGGCGGTCTTGCAGGCGGGCGACACCATCCTGGGCCTCGATCTGGCGCATGGCGGCCACCTGACTCATGGGCATAAGTTGAGTTTCAGCGGCAAACTCTATCGGCCCACGTTCTATACCGTCCGGCGCGACACGGAGATGATCGACTACGACGAACTGGAGGCGATCGCCGTGCGCGAGAAGCCGAAGGTCATCATCGGCGGGGCCAGCGCCTATCCGCGGCTGTGGGATTTCGCCCGCATGAGGCAGATCGCCGACAAGGTGGGCGCGGTGTACATCTTCGACATGGCGCACATCGCCGGTCTGGTGGCGGGCGGCGTTCATCCCTCGCCCGTGCCCCATGCGCACATCACCACCACCACTACCCACAAGACGCTGCGCGGGCCCCGCGCGGGACTGATTCTATGCAGCCAGGCGCTGGCCGCGGCGGTGGACAAGGCGGTCTTCCCCGGTCAGCAGGGCGGTCCGCTGGTGCACATCGTGGCCGCCAAGGCGGTGGCATTAGGCGAGGCCTTGCGGCCGGAGTTCAAGACTTATGCCGCGCAGATTGTGGCCAACGCGCAGGTGCTCGCGGCGGAGATCAAGGAGGCCGGCTTCCGCATCGTCTCCGGCGGTACGGACAATCACCTGATGTTGGTGGATGTCTTCGAGAAAGGCATCCTGGGCTCCGAGGCCGAGCTGGCGCTGGGCAAGGCCGGCATTACGGTCAACAAGAACGCCATTCCCTACGACACCAACCCGCCGCTCAAGCCATCGGGCATTCGCATCGGCACGCCCGCGCTGACGACCCGGGGCATGAAGGAGCCGGAGATGCGGCGGATCGCCAAGTGGATTGCCAAGGCCCTGGAGCAGCGCAACGACGACGCGGCTTTGGAAGGGATTCGCAATGAGGTTCGCGAGATGGCCGATTGCTTTCCGCTTTATGGGTGGCTGCGCACGCGGTAGGGCTCGCGCTGAGAACTGATCTCTGGCCGCGCACAAGTTCATGACAGGCTCTAAGTTCACGCGGAGTATCCGGGCTTGTAAGTGAAGAGGAAAGGCAAGATAGAGGCATCCTTCATCCAAGCTAGGCAAAAAAGAACTTGTGAATTATGCTTGACTTATGACGAATGACTCTATTCTTGTCCTCATTGACGCCGAAATCGCAAGGCTTACGCAGGTTCGCTCCCTGCTGTCCGCCACCAGCAAAGTCACAGCCAAAGTAACTGAGCGTATCACCAAGAAAGCTGCGGCAGCGCCCAAGGCGAAGAAGCGCCGGGTGTTGAGCCCCGAGGCGCGCCAGCGGATTGCCGATGCGCAGCGCAAGCGCTGGGCCGCGCAGAAGTCCAAGTAAGCAAGACTGGGCAGGCGGGTTGGCCAACCTTGCATCTCAACGCGGTCGGGCCTCCAGTCGCGTCGAGCGTGGCCGAGCGGGTGTAACTTATAGAACGAAACCAGAGTGACTGTGTCCCCTTTGAGGTTTGTGCAGTGGGCTGCTTCTGGGTAGTCGCGCCGCCTCGGATGCAGGGATTGCGGGAACCAACCATCGACTCTGGTTTCGCTAGAGCCCCGCGACCACCAGCATGCGCGGCTCGGTCATCTCTTCGATGGCCGAACGGATTCCCTCGCGACCCAGTCCGGAGTCTTTGACCCCGCCGAAAGGCATGGGGTCCAGGCGCCAACTGGGTGTTTCGCCCACGATCAAAGCGCCCACTTCAAGCTCGCGATAGGCGGTGAGAATGCGGCCGGCATCGCGGGTGAGCAGGCCGGCTTGCAGTCCGTATTTTGAGTGGTTTACGTCGGCCAGCGCCTGCTCGAAATCATCGTAGGGTTCGATGGCCACCACCGGGCCGAAGGCTTCTTCATCGCGCAGTTTCATGCCCGGCCTGGTTCCGGTCAGGATGGCCGGGGTCACCATGGAGCCGTGGCGCTCGCCCCCGGCCACCAGCTTGGCGCCGCCTTCGACCGCCTCCCTGATCCAGGCTTCGACGCGCTCGGCGTCGGCGGGCCGGATGAGCGGACCGATCTCGGTGGCCTCCGCCGCTGGGTCGCCCGAGGCCAGCTTGGCGGTCTCCTCGACCACCTTCCACAAAAACGTCTGAAAGATGCTGCGCTCGACAAACACCCGCTGCACGCTCACACAGGACTGGCCCGCGAAGCTGAAAGCCGCGTGCGCGGTGCGAACTGCCGCCTCGTCCAGGTCAGGCCAGTCGCCGCAGACGACAAGCGCGGCATTGCCTCCCAACTCCAGCAGTACGCGCTTGCGCCCCGAGTGAGCCTTCAGCTCCCAGCCCACTTTGGCCGATCCGGTAAAGCTGATCAGCTTGATGCTCTCTTCCTTTTCGGCCATCCAGGCGGTGTCGGCGTTGCTCAACGGCAGTACAGCCAGCGCTTCCGCGGGCCAGCCGGCCTTCAGAACCACTTCTCCCAGGGCCAGGGCGGTAAACGGGGTTTCGGGCGCGGGTTTCAGAATCACCGGGCAGCCGGCGGCCAGCGCGGGCGCCAGCTTATGTGCCACCAGATTCAGGGGAAAATTGAAGGGCGTAATGGCCAGCACGGGCCCGCGCGGAAAGCGCTGCACCAGCCCCCAGCGGCCTTCGTTGCCCTCCATCAGGTCCAGCGGAATGCTCTCGCCACCCAGCCGCGAGGTCTCTTCGGCAGCGGTTTTGAAAGTGAGCACGGCGCGATCGACCTCGGACCGCGCCAGTCGAACCGGCTTTCCCGCCTCGGCGACAATCAACTGCGCGAAGCGTTCCTTTTGGTCGATGAGCGCAGCGGCCACATCCTCCAGGATTTCGCGCCGCTTCCAGCGTGGCAGGGCGCGTGCGCGGCGCAGGCTGGCCACGGCGTGATGCACGGCATGGCGCGCGTCCGCCCGGGTGGCCATCGTCACCCGGCCCACCAGTCCCTGATCCCAGGGCGAACGGACATCGAGTGCTTCGCCCTCCGTCCATTCTTTGCCGCACGACAAAAAACCTGTTTGTGTTCCAGGGCGCATCTTCATGGCGTTCAACTCCCAGAGAAACTGTACCTCTGATGGTATACAGTTCTGCGCCTGCCGGCACAGGGAATCGGGCGCTTGATTCCCAGAGCCGGCAGTTGAGTGCCGGTGAGTGTGCAAGAATGTGCCGAATTGAAGCCGCTTTGGGAGAACGGGAGAATCGGTTCTCGCACTGCGGGCGGACGGCGGCGTGGGAGGCTGTTGCCGCAGATGCGCGTCTTCGGCCGCAGGGCGCGGGCAGGCCGGAAAACGGCGGACGCCATGCAGTCTGCGGGCGATCCGGCTCGGAGTCATTCAGAGTGGAATCAATTCAAAAATGGGCCCAGGCTGTTTTCGGGAACGCTCACTCTCCCGCTCCACGGCCGAACAAGCCAAAACCCCCTCTGCAACTCAGGCAGACATAGCCGTGCCCACGTGCAAAAGGAAGTGATCGTCCGCCAGCGAAGGGGACAAACAGAGGCCATAGATGCGGGGAAGATTTGCGCCTCAACCGGCAGTTTTTCGATGCATTTCGTTGGATGAATGAACGAGAGCATCTTCGCGCGCGGGGGGAGAGTCATACGTGCGCGTACGCTCGCCACGGGCCTTCAATAACTCGACCGTTCCGCAGATGGAGCATCGCCACGGATAATAACCGAAGAGCGGAGCCAGCCTTCTGCGCAGGAATCCGACCCTTCCGATCCGTCGCATTCTAGTGCCTTGGCATTTCGTACACACCATGCGTCCTTGCCCCCTGAAGTCATACTCAATCAAGTCAAAATGATTCCTTACTTGCTAGAATCGCCCGCAAATGAATAAATCATGAGAAAATTCTTCGCTCTGCGATCACAAAGGTAACCCGAAGGATCGTGCCAAGGTCACCAGAAGTGCTCTTCTTCCGGGAAGGCTAACTGCGCCGCCAGAAGGATGTCAAGATGCAAGCTCGCGAAAGAGCACGGAAAAAATCATCATGAGCCGCGAAGCCATCCATTGCAAGGTTCAATCGGCCAATTTTCGACCGGTCAATGAAAGAGCGGCCCGATAGAGGATGGTCGCAGAGCCCTTCCTTGCGCCGGTTTCTTGACGCGCCCTTTGTCTTTCTGTTTTACTTCAATCAACATCATGCATTTGTCCGGAGCCAATGCGAGCCTCTTCCCGGTTATGCGCATTGCCATGCCGATTCCCAGCCTTCGAATGAGCAGCCTCATGAAGCGCGCGGGATAGGAAGCCTGACCAACCGGATTTTCGAGTTATGCAGCACCCAGGCCACCACCCGCGAACGCGGCTGGTGGCATTTTCATTTTCCGTCCCATTTCACAGAATGATTCATTCCGCCGAAGGAGGCACATTTTGGAATCTGTTACGCTTTCGAGCATTCAGGCCGCGCGGGCGCGCATCGGTGAAGCCATCTACGTATCGCCCTGCCAGCTTTCACACTCGCTTTCCGAACTGACCGGCCTGCCGCTGCATCTGAAGTTGGAGAACCTGCAACTCACGGGCTCCTTCAAGGAGCGGGGAGCGCTGAACAAGCTGCTCACCCTGAGCGAGACGGAGCGCCAGCGGGGCGTGATTGCGGCCAGCGCCGGCAATCACGCCCAGGGGGTCGCCTACCATGCCGCGGCTCTGGGCATCCGCGCGCAGATCGTCATGCCGCTGGCCACGCCGCAGATCAAGGTGGCCGCCACCCGCGGCTATGGCGCCGATGTGGTGCTCTACGGCGCGAACTACGACGAAGCCTGCGAGGAGGCGCTGCGCCGCCGCGCCGAGGAGGGCCGCACCTTCATCCATCCCTTCGACGATCCCGAGGTGATCAGCGGCCAGGGCACCATCGGCCTGGAACTGCTCGAACAGGTGCCGGAGATCGAGGCGGTGGTGGTGCCGATCGGCGGCGGGGGGCTCATCGGCGGCATCGCCTGCGCGCTCAAGGAGACCAACCCCAGGATTCGCGTCATCGGGGTCGAGCCGGAGTGTTTGCCTTCGATGCTGCGCGCGCGCGAAGCCGGAGCCCCGGTGACCATCGCCGCCGAGGCCACCATCGCCGATGGCATTGCAGTGCGCCGCGCCGGCGACCTGACGCTGCCGCTGGTCTCCCGCTACGTGGACGAGATTGTGACCGTGGACGACGAGGAGATCGCCAGCGCCATTCTCCTGCTGCTGGAGCAGGAAAAGACGCTGGCCGAGGGTGCGGGCGCGGCTGCCCTGGCCGCCGTTGTTCAGTCCAAAACCAACCTGCGGCACCGCCGGACCGTGGTGCTGGTCTGCGGCGGCAATATCGACGTCACCCTGCTGGCCAAGATCATCGAGCGCGGACTGGTGAAAGACGGCCGCCTGCTGCGCATCCGCGTCCACCTGCAGGATCGCCCCGGCGCGCTGCTGGCGCTGGCCGAAATACTGGCCCGTGAGCGCGCCAACATCGTCGAAACCATCCACAATCGCTCCTACTACGGCGTCAACCTGGGCGAAACGGTCATCGACGTGACCATCGAAACCCGCGGCGCGACCCACATCACCGCCATCAGCCACGCCCTGCGCGAGGGAGGCTTTTCCTTCGAGCGCATTCAGTAGCGGCTGCCGGCGCAGGCGGAGAAACCGACGCCAGTGTCGCGGCTCACCGGCTCTTCGCGGGAAACAGCGCGGCGGATCGAGGACTTGACAGGCTTCGGTTCTCATCGTCCTCTGCTTTTGCTATACTCAAAGGGTTCACCCCAGTGCGGAGGTGGTGAAATTGGCAGACACACCAGCTTGAGGTGCTGACGCCCACAAGGCATAGGGGTTCAAGTCCCCTCCTCCGCACCAAATGTTTCTCGTCCGGGCAACCGGATTGAAGTGGAAAGCAGCCTTTGAGATGAATATTTTCTTTTACTTTGTCGTCGTTTTGCACATCATTGTGTGCTTGTTTCTGATCGGGGTTGTCCTGCTGCAGCAGGGCCGCTCGGCCGATCTGGCAGGCGCCTTCGGTGGCCAGGGATCGCAGACCGCTTTCGGCCCGCGCGCCGCGGCCAACGTGCTCACCCGGCTCACCACATGGTCGGCGATCATCTTCATGTGCACCTCGATCACCCTGACCATTCTCTACCAGCGTTCTACCGGCTCGCATTCGGTGCTGGGCAACGCACAGTCCGCGCCCGTTTCGGCTCCCGCCAAGTCGGGCAAGTAGAAGCCACATCTGCGGCACGATTCATCCAGGCGGCAGGCCCTTTGGTCTGCCGTTTTTGTTGGCCGGAGATTTTTCCGCTCACGCCGGGGCCGGCAAGGGATTCTTTCCGCTCCCCGTTCCGGACCATTGCGTCTTACAATGAAGCCATGATTCTGGAGAGCTTTCCCGTCGGTCCGCTGGCTTGCAACTGCACGATCCTGGGCGACCAGGAAAGCGGCGAGGCGATCGTCATCGATCCCGGCGACGAAGTGGGCCGCATTCACCGCCGGCTTACCGAGCTTGGCCTCAAGCTCAAGCAGATTCTTGTCACCCACGCCCACATCGACCACGTGGGCGGCGCGCTGAAGCTCAAGCGCCTGACCGGCGCTCCCATCCTGCTGAATGAAAATGACTTGCCGCTGCTGAAAATGATGGAGATGCAGGCCGGATGGCTGGGGGTCGCAACGCCTGAGACGGCGCCGCCCGACGAAAATCTGGCCGAAGGCAAGCTGGTTGGCCTGGAACACTACCGCGCCCAGGTGCTGCACACTCCCGGCCACACGCAGGGCTCGGTCTGCCTCCTTTTTGCCCCGCTCAAGCTGCTCATTGCCGGCGATACGCTCTTTGCCGGCAGCATCGGCCGCACCGACCTGCCGGGAGGCGACTCCGGCCAGATTATCGACTCGATCCACAGCCGCCTGCTGCTGCTGCCCGACGATACGCAGGTCTTGCCCGGCCACGGTCCCATCACCACCATCGGCGAGGAACGCCGCAGCAACCCATTTCTGAGGGTGCAGTAAGCGACAAGCGGTCAGGCGCAGCGCCAAGATCGAGAACCAGATTGCGCGTCGATCCGTATTGACCTCGCAAGAGGAGAGAATCTGATGCGTTTGCTCGACGCGTACCTGTTTCCTGCCCTTTGGATCGCGTATCTGCTCTTTTGGCAGGTGATGGCTGCAAATGTGAAAGAAACGAAACGCTTGGAGCCTGCCGGTTCGCGCCTGCTGCGGATGGTTCTGTTCGTCGTCGTGGTCGTCTTGCTGGTCCAGCCCAACATCCTCCCGCGCGCGCTCGATTGGCACTTCCTGCCGGCCGGACGGCCCAGTTTCTTTGTGGGCGCCGCCATCACCGCCGCGGGATTGCTCTTCTCGGTCTGGGCGCGTCTTCACCTCGGCAGCAACTGGAGCCGCTCGGTCACCATCAAGGAAGACCATGAACTCATTGTCACGGGGCCCTATGCCCTGGTCCGCCACCCGATTTATACGGGTCTGCTCACGGGCTTTCTGGGCACCGCGATTGCCACCACGGAGTTTCGGGGCATCCTGGCTTTCATGCTGGTCTCTGTTTCCCTCTGGTCCAAGCTGCGGCTGGAAGAGCGATGGATGCGCGAGCACTTCGGCGCGTCGTATCAGTCGTATTGTTGCCGTGTTGCCGCGCTGATCCCGTTTGTGCTGTAAGTCCGAGCCTCCGAGTCTCCGAGTCTAGATTTTTTGCTTTTACCGTAGACCTTTGTGCCCCATCCATTCCGCGTTTTTCAGCGGAATGGGTGGGAAACCAACAAAATTTCGGTCTACACAATTTGCAAAAATGCTTCTAGGACGAACTGCTTCAGCCCGCTATCCGCGCCAGTCTGCGGCACCAGCCGGGATCAAACCGTCCGCCCCTCCAGAAAATTGACCAATCCACGTACCCCGCGACTGAACTCCCCCACCGGCCCGAGCAAACTGAGGACCAGCCAGCCGGAGTCCGGCATTCCGAAGAAGTAGCCAGGATGCACCCAAACGCCGCGTTCGAGCAGAGCCAGCGCCGTCTCGTCGTCGGGCGCGAGCGCCGGAATGCGCAGCACCGCATACCAGCCGCCCTCGACTTTCAGCCGGTTCACTGCCGGAAGCCGATCCAGTTGCCGGTCCAGCTCGGCGAGGTTGGCGGCCACGCGCTCGCGGATCTGAAGCTGGATGGGCGCACGGCATTCGAGCCAGGCGGGCAGCGCCCACTGCACGGGCGCGCTCATCGAGAGAAAGGTGTCGGCGATGACCTCCAGCCGGTCCAGCGCGGCGGCGGATTGCGGCCCGGTGACCACCATCCAGGCAGCCTTCATCTGCGGCAGCCCGGCAATCTTGCTCAGCCCGCTGACGACGAAGACCGGAACGCCCTCAAGGCCGGCGGCAAAGCTGGCGGGAGGACTCGCAGTTGAGCCAGAAAGGCCGCGCCAAGCTGTAATCGAGAAAAACCTCGTCCACAATCAGCGACAGATCGAATTCCCGGCAAATGCGCGCCAGCTCTTCGGCCTCCCACGGCTTGGTGAAGTGGCCGGTGGGGTTGTTGGGATGCACGAGGACAATGGCCCGCGTCTGGGGCGTGATGGCGCGGCGAATCCCTCCGGATCGATCTGCCAGCCGTGATCGTAAACCAGCGGCGCGGAGCTTGAGGCTGCACATCGTCCAGCACAGCCAGAAAATCGAAGAGCGGATAGCCGGGCTGAAGGCTGAGGATCTCGTCACCGGGATCGCAGAGCAGGCGGAAGAGGAAGCTGTAAGCCTCGCTGGTGCTGGTGGTGAGCACAATCTGCTCGGGCCGACGGCAACGCCGTGGCTCGGCGTAGTAGGCGCAGACGGCCTGGCGAGCGCTCAGCAGGCCGCGCGGCTGCGGATCGTAGTCGAGCGCTTGCGGAGTCGGTGAGCGCGGCGAGCAATGCTGCGGATCGTAGCGAAATCCGCAGCGGGTGGGATTCGAGGCCGTCAGGTCGGCAATCGGCAGCCCGCCGCGGCGCGCAGCCGGTGCGCCCGCGCCAGTTCGCTCTCTTCCGTATTCCAGTTCGTTCGCTGCGAAAAACGCATATCACTCCATCGCCCATCGATTCCCGATCGCAGACAAGCCCGCCGCATCCGCAGGTGCCACAATAGAAGCAGGCGTCCCTTTCAACATTACACGGGCGGTCCACGGGAGGAACATTGGCTCTGCGCGCGGTTGTCTTCGACTATGGAATGGTGCTGACCGGGCCGCCGGACGCCGAGGCCACGCCGCCATGTTGCGCATCACCGGGCTGCCTCAGGAGCGCTTCGAGAGCCTCTATTGGGCCGACCGGCCACGCCTACGACGAAGGCAAGCTGACCGGCATCGGCTTCTGGCAGAAGTTTCTGCGCGAGGCCGGCCTGCCGGCGGATCAGGCATGGCCGAAGAGCTGAACCACTGGGACGCGCGCATGTGGACCACCGAGAATCCCGCCATGCTGGCCTGGCAATTGGCGCTCAAGCAGCGCGGCCTGCTGACGGCCATCCTCTCCAATATGGGCGACAGCGTGCTCGCAGCGTCGAGCGCGAGTTTGACTGGATTCACCGCTTCGACGTGCTGGTGTGGAGCTATCAACTGGGCATCGTCAAGCCTGACCCGGCCATCTATCGCCACACGCTCGCCGAACTCGGCGCGCAGCCCGAAGAGACGCTCTT
>CAWBHO010000039.1:0-10871 GCA_963788415.1 uncultured Acidobacteriaceae bacterium
AAAAAACGCGACGGTGCCGACAGCGGCTTACGCTTGTCCCAGCGAGCCGGAGGGCGAGAGCGCACAGACGCCGCCCTGCCACCCAGACGCCACGATGCGGACCGAGGATGCTCCCCGCCAGATGCGCGTTCCCAGACTTCTGAAGACCTACCTAGGGATCGGTGCGCGCATCTGCGGCGGGCCAGCCTGGGACCGGGATTTCGGCACCATCGATTTCCTGACGCTGCTCGATCTGAAGTCGCTCACGCCGGCGGCGCGCAATCGCTTTCTGGCTCCCCTCACCCGGTGAGCCTGCGCGCGGCCCGGCGCGCTGTGGCGCTGGGTGCGATTCTGGCATTGTGCTTTGCGCGTTTCTGGCTGGCTCGTCTGCGCGGGCCGCTGAGCATGGAAAGCCGCGCGCTCTGGATGCAAAAGAGCTGCCGGCAGGTTCTGGCTTCCATGGGAATTCCATTCCGCGTGGAGGGATCTGCACCCGCGCATGGGCTGGTGGTCTCGAACCATCTCAGCTACCTGGACATTCTGATCCTCTCGGCGGCCATGCCGTGTTTCTTTGTGGCCAAGATGGAGATTGACGACTGGCCTTTCTTCGGCTGGGCGGCGCGCATCGGCGGCACCATCTTCCTCGACCGGTCGAGCATGGCCAGCAGCAACTCCGTGGCTCGACAGATCGGCGAGCGGCTCAAGCTGCCGGTTCCGGTGCTGCTGTTTCCCGAGGGCACCAGCACGGACGGCAGTCATGTGCTGCGTTTCCACGCCCGGCTGATGGCTCCGGCCGTCGCAGCCAGGGCGCCGATCACCGCCGCGGCAATCCGGTACGTAGTCGCGGACGGAACGCCGGAGCGGGAACTGTGCTGGTTCGGCGATGCGCTCTTCCTGCCTCATCTGCTCAAGACGCTGGGCACAGCCGGCTTCTCGGCCATGGTCAGCTTTGGCCCGCCGCGCCTGCTGCCGGACAGCCGCGCCGCGGCCAGCCATACGCACGCGGAGATTGTCGACCTGCGCCGGCAGTTGCTGGGTTCGCCTCGGTACTGAACTCGTCTTTCCCTTTTCAGGGCGGCAGTTTTTCAGAGTCCGAGCGAATCTGCGGCTGGGCCTGTGGCGGAAAGACCGTCAAGAGCTCCTGGAACGGGCGAGGCTGCGCCTTGCCAAAGGACGACGACCCGAGCGCTGACAAAGTTGGGATTGGACTTACAGCGACTGCCCGGCGCGGCTGCTGAAGGTGGTCGTCGGGCCATGGAAATCAAGTATCTGGAAGGTGCGGATGAAGTTTTCGCGTTTCTGGCCGATAGGTCTCTCAGGTTGCGGCGAGAGAGGCACTGGCGTGACCGGGATGCTGGCCTTTCGCTCTCACGTCCGCCAACCAGGAAGCAGGCACGTTCTCCATGTCAAAAAAGTCGTTGGTGTTCTTCCTTACAGTGATATTGGCCGTGATTCAGGCGGCGGTATTGTTGCCGGTTGCGGCGCGTGGCGCCGACTGGCGGGTTCGTCTGGCGATTGGTTTGACTGCGTTGATCCTGCTCGCCGTCTGGTGGTGGCGGAGTCTGCAAGGGGCGGCGGCTGGCACGGGGATTGTCGTGCAGTCGGGTTCGCACAATGGTGGCCGATGGTCTGATTTTCTTGCCGAGCATCTGCGGCGTCTGCAGGGAAAACGCCGGCTTCTGGCGCTGTCCGACGCCACCAAGGGATTGTTGCGCGGCAGCATGAGCGAAGTTTCCGCGCAAGGCGAGCTGACCTTGACGGCGTTGAATACGATGGTCGAATCGGTTGACCGGGTGGCGACGCTGTCGCAATCGGTTGCCGAAAACTCCGAGCTGGCGACGCGCAATGTCGAGTCGGTGGCCGCCGCCAACGAGCAGATGGCGGCATCGATTCAACAGATTGACGGGCTGGTGGAAAAATCGACCTCGATTGCCGGCGTCGCGGTCGAGGAAGCCTCGCGCGCGGCCGGAACGATTCACGCGCTGAGCCAATCGTCGGACACGATCAAGAAAGTGGTCCAACTGATCAGCAATATCGCCAGCCAGACCAATCTTCTGGCTTTGAATGCGACCATCGAGGCGGCCCGCGCCGGGGAGGCCGGCCGCGGATTTGCCGTGGTCGCCTCGGAGGTCCGGACACTGGCCAATCAGACTGCATCCGCAGCTTCGCAGATCCACGGGCAGATTGCCGACATTCAGTCCTCGATTCAGCAGTCGGTCGATGCGGTGGGCAGCATCTCGGACATCATCAATCAGATGTCGAGCATTTCGCACGAGGTTGCCAGTGCCATCAGCCAGCAGACCAGCGCTACCAGCGAGATGAGCCGGAGCGCCTCATTTGCCGCCAAGGGGACCGACCAGGCGGCGAACTCGGTGCGGGAGATCGCCAGCGAGGTGACGGAAGTGGGCCAGACGGCGCGCAAGGTGCTCGATCAGCACGCCGCCACCCGTCAGTGCCTTGCCGATCTGGAGAGGCGCCTGGCGGTCATCATGGGCTACGCCGTGGAAGACCAGGGGGCCGAAAACCCACAGGTATTCGCTCCCATGGACGCCATGCTCCGCAACGGCGACCGGGTGGCTCCGGTGACCGTGGACGCATTCTCGATCGAGGAAGCGCACTGCGTCGGGTCCAATCTGCCGTCTCTCAGGGGAGGGAAACTGGAACTGGATCTGGGTGTTCTGGGCCGTGTTCCGGTCGCGGCAGGGGACAGCGGCCAAGGCTCCGTGGCGCTGAAGATCAACTTGCCGAATGATGAGAATCGCGAACGGCTGCAAAAATTTCTTGCAGGCGCTGACGTTCTGGATTGGCCCATGATCTGCCGTACCTTTGACGGCGCCAGCAAAGTGGCGGAGACCTTCGAGACCGCCCTCAGCAACGGCACACTCACCATGGGTGATCTCTTCGACGAGGAGTACAAGCCAATGCCCGGCACCAATCCGGTGCAGTATCACACCCGCTTTGTCGACTTCACCGACCGCGTGCTGCCCGCCATCCAGGAACCGATCGCGGCCTCCGACAAACGCATCTCGGGCGCTTGCGCCATCGATCGCAGGGGCTACCTGGGAACCCATCTGAAGGAATTCAATCATCCCCAAGGGCCGGACCCGAAATGGAATGCCAGTCACTGCCGGGGGCGCCGTCTGATCTCCGACGCGACCGGAAAAGTGGCCTTCAGCGCGGATAAGGACTATCTGCTGCAAACCTACCTGCGCGACCTCGGGCCCAACAACATGCCGATGCTGAAGGATTTGAATGTGCCCATCTGGGTCAGGGGAAAGCGCTGGGGCGTCTTTCGCGTCGTCTACGCAATCTAGAGCGGTTTCGATTCAAGTGTTGCCATTTGAAGATCATGCGAGGGGCATTTTCTCGGGGAAAATGCCCTCTGCGTCTACGTTTCTGTAAACAGCAGAATCGAAACCGCTGTAGGGCAGAATTACTTTTGGCGTAGAGGGGTTTTGAAAGGGCACGGCTTCAGCCGTGCCGCAAAAGGCGCAAAATCCGCGGGCTTTAGCCCCTGAGGAAACGCTTCCTTCTCGATTCCATTTGGAAAACAGCTTCAGGCCCGCGACCGCGTAAGTTTTCCTTTTCAACAGGGGGCCGAGACGAAAACTCCGCAGCCGGGGCAGGAATCGAGCATTCCTGCCCCGGCTGCGGAGTTTTTCGGTGAGCTTGCGGGATTGCCTCGCCTGCCGCGGCCACTCGACTGCGAGCCGTCGGCCCCTGTTCCCTGACCCTGTTCGTTCTACCGCGAACTGTCGGCCCCTGTTCCCTGACCCTGTTCGTTCTACCGCGAACTGTCGGCCAGCAGCAGACGCAGGTCGCGCAGGTTGTAACCAGTGGGCCCGGTAACCACTGAATCGCCCAGGGCGGTGAACATCGGACAGGCGTCGAAGGCCGTCAGAGCCGCCTTCAGGTGAAATCCAAAGGCGTGTGCGCGGGATACGGTGGTAGGATCGGCGATGGCTCCGGCAGCCTGCGTATTGCCGTCTACGCCGTCGGAAGCGGCGCTGAGTACGGTCAACTGCTCGCCCTGATAACGCTCCAGTTCGAGCGCGCAGGTCATGGCAAACTGCTGGTTGCGGCCCCCGGTTCCTGGCGTGCGGTCGAGCTTGACCATCACCTCGCCGACCGAGATCAGGCACAGGCGCGGATGGACGGCGCGCAGGGCGTGAAAGCGCTCCAACAGGTAGCGGGCTGCCTCGGCGTAGTCCCAGTCGTCACAACTATTGTCGACGGCCACGTAGAAGCCGGCCTTCTCGGCCAGGGCACGGGCGTTTTCCACCAGGTCGTGGCTGGAGAGCAGAATCTCGAAGACCGATTTGCGAAAAGCATCGTCCTCGCCGCTCATCGAGGCGGCCGCGGTGACGCCTCGCGCGGCTCCAAACTTGGGAAATTTTGGGAAAAAAGGCGGCCGCCAGACTTTGTTGCCGGGCGACTCCGGCAGGTCATCGCGCTCGAAGAAGGCGCTCACCGCGGGGGGCATCTTGGCGGCGAGATCGTATTTAGCCAGCAATTCGCGGGCCTCGGCCACGGTCGAGTGATCGGGTGAGGTGGGCCCGGAAGAGAGCGCGTCGAGCGACCGCAGTGGTACGTCGGGCAAAAGCAAGCTGATTTTGGCGGCCTCCGGCGCGGCGATGGCCAACCGTCCGCCCTTGACCGCGGAGAAGTGCTTGCGCAGGGTGTTGATCTCGTTGATCGGGGCGCAGGATGCCAGCAGCACCCGATGGAACTCGATGGTGTCGCCGAGCGAGATGCGCGGATCGAGCGGCAGGTCGAACATGGCCGAGCCGCCGCTGGAGATGAGGAAGAAGATCAGCGTGTCTTTCTTGGCTTTTTTGAGAAAGGCCAGCGTGGCCCGGGCGGCGTCGAACGACTCCTCGTTGGGCAGCGGGTGGCCTCCGGCATAGTAGCGGAATCGCCAGTCGCGGCTCTTGGGCAACTGCTGCGAGCAGCAGATGCCGCGCAGTCCCTGGCGCCGTTTCATGCGCGACATCAGCACATCCAGCATGGGGCCGGCCGCCTTGCCCAGCGCAACGACGAAAATCTTCTGGTAGCTGGACAGACTGATCGTGTCCGGACCGCTGCCGTCGGGCAGCAGACGGTGCAGTATATCGCCGTCAAAGCGGATGCGGCGATCAAAGGCCGATTGAATGTTACAAGCCGCGACGGCGCCGGAAAAGATATCGTTGGCGGTCGCGTGCAGGGTATCGAGGGCGGAATCGCTGACCGGGGTCATGGCAGTTGCTCCTTCAGCCAACCATGGAGAGCCGATTGCATCGGTTCCAGTTGACCGCTGAAAAAATGATCGGCGCGGGGGAGGAGCACCATGGATTTAGGTTCTGAAGCAGAGGCCACGACCTCGGCCAACTGCGCGGAGGGCGCGTAGAGGTCGCTCGCTCCGCTGAGGAAGAGCTTGGGAATGCGGCAACGATCGAGGGCGCTGTAATGGTAGGCGCGGCCTTCGGCATGGATGGGCAGACCCAGCAGGGCCAGTGCGCGCACGCTTGCCGAGGATTGGGACGGCGCGCAACAGGCGCTGATCGCCATGACCGCGCCGAAGCTGAAGCCCACCACCACCAGCGGCCGGCGGTACTCGTTGTCCAGCCAGTCGAGCGCCGCCCGCACATCGCCGGCCTCGGCCTCGCCGTCGTGGACCCCCTGGCTCAGGCCCGCGCCGCGAAAATTGAAGCGTAGAACCGGCCAGCCCAGACCCCACGCAGGGTCGTTCAGTGTCTTCATGGCGCGATAAACCACTTTGTTGTGCATGTTACCGCAGCCCAATGGATGAGGATGGCAGACGAGCGCGGCAAAGGGAGCGTCGGGGGAGCCATCGTTGACCAGGGCCTCGAGCCGGCCTGCGGGGCCGAGCAGACTCACGCTGCGCAATGTGGCGTGCGAGGCACTGGATTCCGACAAGGCCTGAGAGTTTGTCCTAATCATCCCATTGTTGATAGTACGCGCAAAGAATGCATCTTTTCCAATTGCAGCCCCTGCTTTTTTGACTTCGTGCCGCCTTGATGCCCGCAATGACCTAAAAACAGACAGTTCCGCTTCTTCAGGAGTGCAAAACCCGGGGATTGAATGAGGTATTCTGGCAGCACGATGAACAACCTCCGGCCCGCCGATCTTCCCGTTGACCGCCCCATCGACTCCGCTGCCGAATCGATTGACCCCATCCGACTTACGCGCCAGTTGTGCGAAATCGAATCCACCACCTACCACGAGGGCGCGGTGGGCGATTTTCTTGCGGAGTATCTTGCCGGGCACGGATGGGCGGTCGAGAAAACTCCGGTTGCCCAGCCGCCGGAGAGCGCCGCGGCCGGTGAACGCTGGAACATCTACGCGGGCGTGGCCAGAGAGACGCCCGAGCTGGTCTTTTCCACCCACATGGACACCGTGCCTCCCTACATCGCCTTCAGCGAGGACGAGGAATTCCTTCATGGCCGCGGCGTGTGCGACGCCAAAGGCATTCTGGCCGCCCAGGTGGCCGCTGCCGGCCTGCTGCGCGCGGCGGGATTCAAGGTTGGCCTGTTGTTTGTGAGCGGCGAGGAGCGCGACTCGGCCGGAGCCAAGGCCGCCAACCTGACGCCCAAGGGCAGCCGCTTCCTCATCAACGGCGAACCCACCGGAAACCACCTTGCGCTGGCTTCCAAAGGCGCCCTGCGCGCGGTCTTCCAGTCCTCCGGCACGATGGCTCACTCGGCTTATCCGGAATTGGGCGAAAGCGCCATTCACAAGCTGGTGGAGGTGCTCGGAAAACTGCTCATTGTTCCGCTGCCGGCCATCGAAGACGTCGGTCCCAGCACGCTCAACATCGGTCAGATTCAGGGCGGCCGCGCTCCCAACGTCATCGCCGACCAGGCTGAGGCGCAGGTGCTGGTGCGGCTGGTGGGAGATTCGGCCCCGGTGCGCGCCGCGCTGCAGCAGGCCGCCGAAGGGCTGGCCGAGGTGGACTTCACGCTTGAGATTCCCTTTGTCCGCCTGCGTGCCGTCGAGGGGCTGCCGACCATGATCGCCAAATACACCACCGACATTCCGCAGCTTTCAAACTGGGGCGAGCCGCTGCTGCTAGGCCCCGGCTCCATTCACGTGGCTCATACGCCCTTCGAGAAGCTGGCGAAAAGGGAACTGCTGGAAGCCGTCGAACTGTACGTCAAGGTGGCCAGACAGTTGCTGAGTTGAGCCTGCGCCGTGCAGGATGAAGTTGGAGCCGGTGCGTCCGGCGCGGAGAAGCGAATGACGACTGGAATCAGCTTCGGCATCTCGGCCTGGCGGGCCTGCTGGTGGCCGAGATGGTGGCCAGCCGCGGCAAGACTTTGGGAGTTCAATGAAGGGAATGATTTGGCAAGGTTGGTTCCTTTTATCCGGTTTGAGCGAACTTTCGCTTGACCTCCAAGGGGATGGCCGCGTTCACTGAGAAGTTGAAGGCCGATTCCACAGAGCTGAGCGGACGCAAGGTAACGGGCGTGGTCAGGACCGACGGGCTGAAGCTGATTTTCGCCGACGGCTTCTGGGTCTGTGATCGCCCTCCGGTACCGAGCCGGTGGTCCGGGCCTATACGGAAGCGCGCAGCGAGCAGGATCGGGAGAAACTCAACGCGGCGACCAGGAGTCTTGTGTTGCGGCGATCGGCGGCATCAGGCCGTTCGCTCGGCAAATCAAGATGCTCCTGGCGGCTGAAAGGCAAGATCGAGGCGGCAGGTTGGGCGAGAGAGAAAAAGTCGAAAAATCCGCGAACGGCGCGGTTCCCGGACTGGTGCATAAGCGGGCGCTGGACTGGACGCTGCGGATGGGTCGCGTGGTAGCGACCGCGCTTGTTGTTTTGCTGGCCTCGCTGCTGAGCTGGCATGTGGTGAATGGCAAGAATGGGCTGAACGTGTGGCAGCAGAAACAGGTTGAAGACCGGCAATTGCGCAACGAGATCGACGACCTCAATCAGGAAAATGCTCGCCTGCGCGACCGCATCGAGCGGCTCAAGTCCGATCCGGACACGATCGGTCAAGTGGCGCACCAGGAGTTGCACTACGCCAAGCCCAACGAGGTGATCATCACCCTGCCGCCGGACCCTCCACAGCAATCGCAGCCAGCCGGGGCGGGCAAGTAAGACGGTCGAAGGCTACCGCCGGATCGTCTCCAAACGAAAGGCAGTTTACTTCAATCCATGAGCCAAGATGCGATTGTCGTCATCGACGTCCAGAATGGAATTCTGGGCGCTCCCGACACGGCCCGCAAGGTGGACAACAGCGCGGCTCTCGACGAGGTTGTCTCCAAGATTGCGACGCTGATCGGGCGTGGGCGAGAACTGCAAATTCCTGTTTTGTTTGTGCAGCACGATGGGGCGTCAGGGCATCGGCTCGAGCGCGGCTCGGCTGGCTGGCGGATACGGCGTGAAATTGCGCCTGTCGAGGGGGAGCCGGTGGTTCATAAATCGGCTTGCGATTCGTTTTTCGAGACAACGCTGAGATCGGAACTGCAATCGCGTGGGATTGAAAGACTGATTGTCGCCGGCTGCATGACGCAATTCTGTGTCGATACTACGGTGCGCAGGGCGGTAAGCCTGGGTTATGACGTGACCCTTGTTGCGGATGGGCATATGACGGCAGACTTCGGCGCGCTTGGCTTTGAACAGATCATCGATCATCACAACACGCTGCTGGATGGCTTTGACGCGGGACCGCGCTCGGTGAGAGTGATGCCGCTCAGTCAGGTTCTTGAAGCACCGATATTCAAATAATTTCGGCGGCCATTTTTCCAGATTCTAGAGCAAAACCAGAGTAAACGTGCCCTCGCGGAACCTATGCGATCACTCTTGTCCAAGACAGCATTTTCTGTGAATTGAGCGGTTGATTTCACAGGGCATAGCACTAGTGTCCGGTTAGATGTCGAATAGATTCAGTTGGTTAGCGAAGGCTTGTTGGTCAGTTCTGTTGAGATATGGCTAAAGGGCGCATGAAATCTCGGTTTTCTCGAAGATCGATACCGACAGAATCTGTAGACAAGTGTAGAGCGAGGCATCGAGCTTCAGTTCCTTTTTGACAATAGCGATCAGCACATAGGTGGCGATGGCACACCAAATCTGGCTTCTCACGGCGTTCTCGCTGGTGGCCAGGAAGCGCTTGATGCGCAGGTGCTGCTTGATCCATTTGAAGAACAACTCGACCTGCCAGCGGCTTTTGTAAAGCGCGGCGATCTTTCCCTGGACCTAGCGGACAGTGAAATTGGTTTCTTTTCTGGGTACCAGCCCAATAAAACCGTTTTTCAGAGCTTGGTGACCAAGGCCGAAATTGGTCAGCCTATCAGGTTATGCTGCAAGGAGACGAGGTTGAATTGGCTACGGAGTCGGGGCTACTTTGCGGATATTGCAATCATCTTCACGACTGCCCATGTTTTAGAGCCCAGGAGGCTCCAGACATGGCTGGTATCATAGAAGACTTGCAGCATCTGCAGGCCGAAGAAAGAAGCCTGAAGGCGAAAATCGAACCGATCAAAAAAAAACCTGTTGGATGTAGTACGGAAAGTCGGCGCGATCAAGGTCAACAACTATATCCTTAATAATCGAACACGGTCTAGAAAATCTTTGAATGTCGGAAGACTGGAAGCATTCCTGGCTGATCTCGGTCAGTCGATCAGCGATTTTCAGGGATCCGGACCGCCTCGTCGTGGCTGGACATCAAACAATGCAAGGTGGCCTGAAATGGATACGTATTTGTGTGCAGGCTGCGGCGAAAAAGATTGCGAAAGAGAGATGTCTGTCCGGCGATTGTATCCAGCGACTCATGAGGTTTCGAGTGTCCTGGACAAAGGAGGATACGTTAGAAGAAGAGATAGTTTAAGGGACTGCAACGAAAACAAGATTATAACCCCAAAGGGGAAAAGCACTCCCCTGAGGAGCCGTTTTCCCCTTTTTTCAACAAAGGGAGAAAATGGCTCGTCTCGAATCTCAAGCCAAAGCAGGTTTCTATCCAACACCCGATAGAGTCTGCGAACTACTCAAAACAGAAGTCACCTACGAGGATGGTGCACGTTTACTCGATCCCTGTTGCGGCAAAGGGGTAACCCTTTCCCGGCTGGTAGCGGTAAACACAACCACCTACGGCATTGAACTCAGCCATGAACGTGCCTCCGAGGCACAGACCTTGTTGAATAAGGTTGCTATCAGCTGATGCGTTGCCCAGGAGGTTACGGTTTACTTACCGGTTGACTTTCGGCTGCTGTCCCTGAATACCACCCTATGATCAAGCGATGAATCCCAACAGAAATCTCGACGGATGGAAACACTTTTTTTGCGGCATTCTGTGAAGATGCATTGCAGTTCGGCGGTTCCCTGATCTTCATCATCCCTTGCTACATCCTGGCGGATAAAGGCTGTGCCCAGGCTTTATCGCGAAACTTCAAAGTCCCATGTCCTTGGTTTTCCAAGGATGAATTCCAGGTGTTCCAACAGTGCATCGTGTTGGGTAATCGGCAAAGGATTGTCGCCGACCTGGCGGAAAGCGCAGAACATCGACTAACCGAATTGGGCTCATGGAACCGGAAGATTTCCGTGAAGAAGTGGCGACAATGGAAAGTGTGTCTCCTGTTTCCATCCATGTTCCGGCAACGACAAAGCCATTGGCGGTATTCAGCACTAGCAGGTTTGACCCAGGCATGGGCATTCCGGTTATTCGCGGGGCGGGGATACTGCAAGGGGTTCTCGAAGAGTTGGCTCCAAGAAAGAAAAATTTTATCCTCCTCTTCCATGCTGGAAAATGGCCATCTGGCTCTGGTTCTCGCCAGCGGGTACATCAATGGAGAGATTGAGAGAGACGGAAAACGACTTGTTGTGAAGGAAATCGTCAAAAAAGAATCTCCTGTCGTGAGTTCATCCTGCGGTCCGGATGGCGATTAGTGGAT
>CAWBHO010000040.1:0-7441 GCA_963788415.1 uncultured Acidobacteriaceae bacterium
ATGTTGTGCCTGTTCTTGGTTCGGTTCGTCTACATGAATTGGAATCGCTCGCCGATTCCACGAATAACAAATCGATTGGCTTGAAATAGATTCTTTGCGCAAATGTTATATTGACCGTCCGTATGGCATATGGATAACTATTTATTAAAAACCACCTTTTCCAAATCTGCGGTAGGTTTTGGGGTAGGGACAGCAAAAGAGAACAATTTTTAAATTTGGTCCTGGCCTTTGACCTCGGGCGCCGCCACCAGCACGGCTCCCGCCCCATGCTTGCTGACCAGCATGCCCCCTGCCACGCCGGCATAGGGTGTTACATCGAAGGCGTGGGCGCGGAGCAGTTCCAGAGTTTGATCGAAGTTGGGATGAGCGGAGTTCGTTTCATGATTGCGTTCCGATCTTGGAAGAATGGGGTGCAGGCTCGACAAGTCCCCTGCCTCCAATCTCGCACAGCGGGAGCGTGGCGGGCTGCAATTCCCCATGGACACTGGCAAGCAACAACCCAGCCCGCTCCAGCTGGAGGCATGGGTGGGGCAAGCGGGAGCGTTCTTCGGCTGCCCCGCTCGGTCTACCTGGATCTCCGCGCCCACGGCGAAGAAGCCTGGCCCTGCGAGTGCTGCGGCGCCTTGCTGGGCCATGCGATCCAGGGAGAGGGTGCCGGATGGCTGGCAGGTCCATTGGCTGGTGCGCTGCTGCGAATGTCCGCGCCGGCTTATCTCGCGACCGCTACGAAATCGCTCCCGGAGGAGCTGCTCGGGATCGTGCTTGTCCGGAGACATTGTTCCAGCCAAGAAGCCAGCTCCGGACATCTATGAACTGGCCCTCAGCCGGCTCGGGTTACCGGCTTCGAAATGCGTGGCCGTGGAGGATTCGCGCAACGGAATGCTGGCGGCGCTCGGCGCGCACATCGCCGTGCTGGTGACGCTCAGCGCCTATACCCAGAAGGAGGATTTCCATGAGGCCGCGCTGGCGGTGGACTCGCTGGGCGATCCGGGCGGCCCGAAGTGCGCCGTGCTGGCCAGCCACGGGCCGCATAGTGTGGGCGATTATGTAACGCTCAAAGATGTGGCCGGCCTGCTGCAGCCCGCATAAGCCAGGACACGGAAGGGATCTCGTATGCAGTGAATGCCTCGGCCGAAAGCCGCCGGGAGAAGCGTTGGGCCGGTTCCGAAAGCCCGCTTCCGGGGAAGACCGGCTCTGCACAGGCATCAAATAATATTGGGCACGGTCTTGCCGAGCCAGGACGGACACCGTACTTGTGCCTTCTCGCACGCACGGAGTAATGTTGGTAATCGAAGTTTCCCGCGTGCCATTGGCATGGGTGAGGTATTTCTTGCATTTCAAAGTGAGCGAACGGGAAAAACTCTTTTCTTCCGGCCAGAGCGAGCTTGAAAACCGCCGCGCCAACCTGAAAGCGTGGCTGGAGCAGTCGAGGGTCATACCCTCGGTACGGCTGGCTGAAAATATCGCCTTGGCGTGCGCTTCACCTGCCAGGCTTGTCTTTCTCCTGTTCGGCTCTCCGCTGACGGCGGCCTCTCTGGCCAGTCAGATCAGCGATGCTGGCAAGGTGCCCATTGCCAACCTGGACCTGCTCTCGGGATTTGCGCGCGACACCGCGGCCATCGAATTTCTGGCGCGCGCGGGCGTGGCCGGCGTCATCTCGACCCATCAGGACGCACTGCGGGCGGCGCGGGCCAATGGTCTACTGGCGTTTCAGCGGACCTTCGCCCTGGATTCTGTGGCCATCGCCAACAGCATTCGCACGCTTGAGCGCTTTGAGCCAGACGTGATCGAACTGCTCCCCGCTGTGGCGGCTCCATCGGTGATTCCCCTGCTGCGGGCCGCGCAACCGAAACTGCCGGCCATCGGCTGCGGTCTGGTGCGCTCGCTGCTGCAGATCGACGAGCTGGTGCGTCAGGGAGTTGCCGCGATCTCGGTCAGCGATCCATCGCTCTGGATTGTCTGAGACCGCCGGGATCTCACGCGCACGAGCCATCAATATGCATTCCTTTCCGTAAGCGATGCCGATCACGCAGGGGGGCAAACCCAAGCCGGATTCGTCTCTTTTCAAGCAAATCAAAGAAATATTTTCAGAGTATATCTCTCTTTATTGCTATGGTTTACCGAACCTTCCGCAGCTGCCATGGACCTCTCGAAGACAGTTGCTTTGACAATTCTCAATTACCGCCGATACAATTGGTTCCCGAAGCGGTAGAGCCCACGAGGTGCCGCCTCAATTTATGCAGAATCTTTGCATACTTGAGGCGGCGCTTTTTTTATTGGGGATAACGCATTCGGGGGACAGCGAGATGCGGCAGTCGGAGTTACTCAATTTGACTTTCTATCGAGAACAGAACATTGCCTGCTTCTTCGGTCAACGCGCCAGCCAAACACCTGGCATCTTGACTTTCAACTTACAACTTATGTGCAGAACACAGGCCCCAGCCGCTTCTCCGGTGGATTTGCAGAAAGTGTATCTAGTACAGGAAGCATCCGACTTAGAAACCATAGAATCGCTTGCCGAATCCGCTCCGGGCCTGAGATGGCCCTCGAAACAGCTAACCACTTATCACAACATTTTGCCGGCGTTTACCGGCAAACGGAGGAAAGAATGAAAGTAAACTCGTTCGCAAAAATCGCTTTGCTCGCCGCGGTCGCAGTCTCGGGCGCAGGCTTCGCTCAGGCGCAACCACCGGTCAAAGTTGGCATGGCTTTTCAGGAGATGAACAACGAGTACTTCATCACCATGAAGAATGCGCTCTTGAACGCAGCCAAAACGAGGAATGTCAACCTCATCTTTACCGATGCTCATCATGACATCATGAAGCAGACCAATGACGTCGAAGACCTGATTCAGCAGAACATCAAGATTCTTCTGCTCAATCCCACGGACACGGTGGGCATTGAATCTGCTGTCAAGGCTGCCAAGGCCGCTGGAGTGATCGTGATTGCGGTCGATGCCAACGCCAAGGGGCCGGTTGATTCGTTTGTCGGATCGAAGAACGAAGATGCCGGCCGGCTGGCGTGCGATTATCTTGCCAAGTCGATCGGCAAGAGCGGCGATGTTGCCATTCTGGACGGCATTCCCGTCGTGCCCATCCTGCAGCGCGTGAAGGGCTGCAGAGAAGCGCTTGCCAATTATCCCAACATCCACATTACATCCGTGCAGAACGGGCGCCAGGAACGCGACGTCGCGCTGACCGTGACGGAGAACATTCTTTCGGCCAATCCGCGGCTCAAGGGTATCTTCAGCGTCAACGACGTAGGTTCGATGGGCGCATTGTCCGCGATCAAGGCAAGCGGCCGCGATGTGAAGCTGACCAGCGTGGATGGATCGCCGGATGCGTGCAACGCAATCAAGCAGCCTAACTCCCCCTTCATCGCCACCAGCGCTCAGTTCCCCGGACAGATGGCCGTGATGGCTCTTGACCTGGGCCTCAAGAAGCTCAGCGGCCAGTCCATTCCGTCCGTTGTTCCGGTCGATGTCAAGCTGATCGACCGCAAGGCAGCCGCTACATTCAAATGGTAGATTGTCCAACACTTTCGGGGGCAGATTCAATGGAACACGCTTCACCTGATCAAATTGAAAGGGGCACCGCGAAACCCGCGGTGCCCGCCTTACAACTTCGCAATATCTCCAAGGAGTTCCCCGGCGTCAAGGCTCTGGATGGAATCAACTTTGACGTTCAACCGGGAGAGATTCATGCTCTGCTGGGGGAGAACGGAGCCGGCAAGTCCACACTGATCAAGATACTTTCAGGTGTGTATCAGCCCGATACCGGCGAGATCATGATAGGTGGGAAAAAGCGCCATTTCAGCGGCTACAGTGACGCGCTTGAAACAGGAATTGCCACCATTTTTCAGGAATTTACACTTATCCCGTATTTGAACGCGGTCGAAAATATCTTTCTCGGACGCGAGATCACCCGCGGCGGCTTTCTGCAAATTGCTGAAATGCGCCGCAGGGCAACAGAGTTGTTCGAACGGCTTGAATTTCCGATCAATATTCATACCCCCGTCGCTGATCTCAGCGTCGCCCATCAGCAGTTCATTGAAATTGCCAAAGCGCTGGCGGTAAACGCGCGGATTCTGGTGCTCGACGAGCCCACGGCAACTCTGACTCCGGGTGAAACTCAACATCTTTTTTCCGTGATGCGCGAGTTGAAGAAACACGGCGTGTCCATGATTTTCATCTCCCATCATCTTGAAGAGATCTTTGAAATAACAGATCGCATCACCATCCTGCGCGACGGCCGTCAGGTAGGCCAGGCACTTACCTCCGAGATGACGACGGACCGGCTGGTGGAAATCATGATCGGCCGCAAGCTTGAATCCAGCTTTCCGCCCAAACCCGAAAAGACCGCTCCGGAAAAGACGCATTCCGCCCCGCCGCTGCTCGATGTGCACGCAATTCAAATCAACGGCTCCGATCCTGTGAACAGCCTTCAGGTTCGATCCGGAGAGATATTGGGATTTGCCGGCATGGTTGGTTCTGGCAGGACCGAACTTGCCATGGCGCTGATCGGAGAAACTCGCGCTCATCGCAAGGATGTCCTTCGCAATGGCGTGCCAATCCGCATCAAGAGCCCAACTGACGCGCTCAGGCAAGGACTGGGTCTATTGCCTGAGAATCGCAAGGCCGGGGGCCTGATTCTCGACTTCAGCATTCGCGACAATCTATCCATCAACAACTTCGATAAGATGCTGCGGGCGGGGATGTTCATCTCCAGCGAGATAGAAAGAAAAGACTGCCAGTCGGCCATGATTTCAACCGGGGTGAGGGCCTCGTCGGCGGCCACCGCTGTTGGGAATCTCAGTGGCGGAAATCAGCAGAAGGTCGTCTTTGCACGCTGGCTCCTGCGCGGATGCCAGGTTTTGATTCTCGACGAACCTACTCGCGGCATCGATGTCGGCTCGAAAGCTGAAATTTATCGTCTGATTCGCGACCTTGCCGATCAAGGCCACGGCATCATCTTTATCTCTTCGGAGTTACAGGAGGTTGTTGGCCTTTGTGATCGCGCCGCGGTCTTTTACAAGGGAGCAATCGCCGCCACCCTCGAAGGCGATGCGCTTACGAACCATCAAATTATGCAGTATGCAACTGGGAGCTTAGTCAATGAAGCAGCCTGACGCCGTCGTCGCACTGGTAAAACCTAACTCATTCATCGCGCGGCTTTCGCCCGCCCGCTGGCATTCGATGCCTGAAGTCATGTATCCGTTGATTGGTCTGATTCTGGTCTGCGGAGTCATGAGCATGACCAGCCGCTACTTTCTATCGGCCGAGAATGGCATGATGATCCTGCGCCAGGTCTCCATCAATTTGATCATGGCAATCGGAATGACCTTTGTAATTCTTACCGGGGGCATCGATCTGTCGGTGGGTTCCATCATGGCGCTCGTTGGCACGCTGATTTCAGGATTGCTGGTGGCAAACGTCAATCCTGTTCTGGCCATTGCGGCCGGCTTCGGCGCAGGCTTACTGGCCGGTCTGCTGAATGGCGCGCTGGTTTCCCTTTTTAACATGCCCTCCATCATTGTAACTTTGGCGACTATGGGGATCGCGCGCGGCCTCGCATTGATTTATAGCAAGGGCTACCCGATTGACGGGTTGCCTAACTGGTTTGCATGGGTCGGTCAGGGCAGCGTCATGGGCTGGGATATTCCGGTCATTATTTGCGTCGTCATGTATTTGCTGGCATGGATTGTGCTCAAGTTCACCCCGTTCGGGCGGTATGTATACGCCATCGGCGGAAACGAGACGGCTACGCGCTTGAGCGGAGTGAATGTCCGGCGCTATAAATGGGCGGTTTATGCGGTGAGCGGTCTGACTGCCGCGCTGGCCGGCTTTATCCTGTCGTCGCGCCTGATGAGCGGCCAGCCGAGCGCCGGAAACGGATTCGAGTTGGACGCGATCGCAGCCGTCGTGATGGGTGGAACAGCCATCGCGGGCGGCCAGGGTTCCATCATCGGAACCGCCTTGGGAGCCATTCTGCTCGGCGTGATCAACAGCGGATTGAATATGACCGGGGTTTCTCCCTATATGCAGTTAGTCATCCGCGGCGCCATTATTCTGCTCGCGGTGGTCATCAGCCGCAAGCGAGTTCGCTGGGCCTAACTGCAACCAGGCCGAATTGCAGGATGCAGCAACGCATGGCTGGATCTTTAATCCCGCCGCTTGTTGCCGGAAATGCAGATGCGGCCGCTCTCTCAATGCCGGGCGCAGGGACAAGGCGGAGACGGACAAGGGAATCACAGCAATGGAAAGGTTGGGGCAATCATCATGGCTATCGTAATCGGTGTTGATTTTGGAACCCTGAGCGTTCGTGCTTCGGTTGTCGACAGCACGCGCGGCAGGCTGGGTTCAGCGGCGGGGGATTATCCACTGGTCCGCAAAAAAGATGATCCGAACCACGCGACGCAATCGCATGACGAACAGATGCGCGCCTTGATTGAGGCAACTCACAAGGCGCTTGAGCGGTGCAAGGTTTCCGGGAAGGATGTCGAAGCCATTGCGCTCGATGCAACCGGATCGACGATCATTCCCGTGGACGAAAAGCTCAATCCGCTTGACGACTACTATATGTGGTGCGATCACCGCTCCAAGAACGAGGCCAAAGAGATCACGGCCGCGGCGCAGCGCGAAAAACTTGAAGCGCTCGAATGGTGTGGAGGCGTTTACTCCTCCGAGTTCGGCTTCTCAAAGCTGCTGCACTGGCTCAGAAACCAGCCTGAACGCAGGAAGCGGCTGGCGGCCGTGTTCGAACATTGCGATCTGGTCGCGACGCTGCTTTGCGGCATTACCGACCTGGACCAGGTTCCGCGCGGCATCTGCGCAATGGGACATAAATGGATGTGGAACAGCGCGCTGGGCGGGTTGCCGTCGGATGCCTTTCTGACGAGCATAGACCCTCTTCTCGCCGGAATAGGCTCCAAGTTTCGCGGACACTACGGCACCTCGGATCAGATTGCCGGACATCTTTGTCCGGAGTGGGCGGCAAAGCTCGGCCTGCGTGCCGGAATCCCCATTCCTATCGGAGGTCTGGATGCGCATTGGGATGCAATCGGCGCTGGAATACACGAAGGCGACATCGTCAACGTGGTCGGCACCTCCACATGCATCATGGCGATGACCAAGAGATCGGAGTTGATCCCAGGCGTTTGCGGCATCGTGAAAGGCTCGATTCATCCGCAGTACTACGGCATCGAGGCGGGTCTGACGGCATCGGGCGATATCTTCGATGCGATTGCGCGCCGCGCAGGCACCACAGTTGCCGATTTGTCGCGCGGCTTGGAGAGTTATCGTGCAGGGCAGACGGGCCTGCTCCGAATGTGCTGGGACAACGGAGATCGGACAGTGCTCGCCAACCCAGTGCTGGGCGGGATGACTCTGGGCTGGAACATGAACCATTCGGCTCAAGATGAGCTTTTTGCAGCCATCGAAGGT
>CAWBHO010000041.1:0-8230 GCA_963788415.1 uncultured Acidobacteriaceae bacterium
TCCGTATTCGGGCGCCATATTGCCGATCGTCGCGCGGTCGGCCAATGCGCAACTCGGCCACGCCGGGGCCGTAGAACTCGACAAACTTGCCCACCACGCCCAGCTTGCGCAGCATCTGGGTCACGGTCAGCACCAGGTCGGTGGCCGTCGCGCCCTCCGTCAGTTTGCCGGTCAGCCGGAAGCCAACCACCTGCGGCACCAGCATGGAAACCGGCTGGCCGAGCATGGCCGCCTCGGCCTCGATGCCGCCCACGCCCCAGCCCAGCACGCCCAGGCCGTTGATCATCGTGGTGTGCGAGTCGGTGCCCACCAGCGTGTCCGGATAGGCCACGAATTCGCCGCCGGTCTCTGTCGTGAAGACCACGCGCGCCAGGTATTCCAGGTTGACCTGATGGCAGATGCCCATACCCGGCGGCACGGCGCTGAAAAGTTGCGAAAGGCCGTCTGGCCCCACTTCAAAAACGCATAGCGCTCGCGGTTGCGCTGGAACTCGATGAGCGTGTTCGGGTCGAATGCGCCCGCGGTGCCGAACTCGTCCACCTGCACCGAGTGGTCGATCACCAGCTCGGCCGGAACCAGGGGATTGACCCGCTCCGGATCGCCGCCCAGCGTGCTTGATGGCATCGCGCATCGCGGCCAGATCGACCACCGCGGGCACGCCGGTAAAGTCCTGCATCAGCACCCGCGCCGGCATGTAGGCGATCTCGCGCTCCGGCTCGGCCTTGGCCTGCCAATTGGCCAGAAACTCGATGTCGGCGGCCATCACGTTCACGCCATCCTCGCGGCGCAGCAGATTTTCAAGCAGAATCTTCAAACTGAAGGGAAGCCGGCTCAGATCAAAGCCGCGCGCGGTAAGCGCCGGAAGCCGATAGATCGTATACGACCGCTTGCCGGAGCGAAGCGTTGCCTTGCTGTCAAAACTGTTCATCCTGGGAAGCCTTTCTCTCCGCGCGCTGGCGGATGCATTCTGGAAGATGCGGGCGCTTCAAAGCCTGCCCGGAACGGAGCCGAAGAGCGCTGGCCTTCAAGCCGGAAACAATCGTCGGCAAACTGCCCCCACCCTGCCTGCGAGACCTATCCATTCACAAATCAGCGAAAACAGATTCCTCAACCGCAGGAGCGCCGTCCACGGTCAGGCCGGCCGCGGCGAAAGCGCCTCAACAGGTGCGCTCCCTTCAGCGGATTGGGAGAACGGTTGCGCATCGAATACGCCTTGATTTTACCGCGAACCGATGGCCGCGAGCGCTCCGGCTTTCGATTCGCCGGCGCGCAGACTGTCAACCCGCGCGCTCCCTATAATTCCCCTATGCGCCTCTTTGTTGGAATTCCCCTGGCGGAGCTGGCGGCCAGAGAGCTTCGATCGGCCGTCCGGCGGCTTCGCTCCCCGGCGGACGGTTTTCGCTGGATGGCGCCCGAATCCTGGCACATCACGCTCGAATTTCTGGGCAACGCCAGCCCCGAAGCCTGCCAATCGCTGACCATGGAGCTGGGAAAGCTGCATCTGCCCTCTGTTCCCATCCGGATCGAGAAGCTGGGCCTCTTTGACCGCGCCGGCATTCTGCTGGCCGCTGTCCAGCCTGTGCCGGAACTGCTTTTGCTTCAGGAGCGGGTCAGCGCGGCCATCCGGCCCTGTGGCTTTATTCCCGAATCGCGCCCCTACCAGCCGCATATCACCCTGGCGCGCGCCAAAGGCAAAGGCCAGCGGCAGAACCTCGACGAACTCCAGGCCAGAATCGGCCGCCAGCCGGCCTTTACCCGGTTTGTCGCCAGGGAATTTTTTCTCTACGAGAGCTTTCTCGGCCCCGCCGGCTCCCGCTACGAGGTTCGCGCGCGTTTTCCCCTCCATGGGCGCTAGAAACTTGCTGAAAAGCTCAGGTTTCTGTCAGGGGACGGCTTGATTGGCCTCCGCCGCCCGCCGTTTTCCGCTCAAATCTGCTATCTTCAGGGGTTCAGTTCATTCACTCCACGATTTCCCGCGCCACCGCGCCCCGAGGATCATCGCCTTCATGCCTGACCCGTCCCGCCGTCCACCCGCTTCCGCGATTGAGACTCCCGCATCCATGGGATTCTTCCATCCATCGAAGCGCCCGTACCGCTTCACCATCCTGATGTTCATCAGCTTGATCGTGCTGGGCAGCTATTTCGCCTATGACAGCATCGGCGCCCTGGCGCCCACGCTGATAGACGCGCTGCATCTGGACCGCAGCACGATCGGCAATCTCTACACGGCCTACTCGGTGGCCGCTATCCTGATCGTCTTCTTCGGCGGCATGTTATACGACAAGCTGGGCCCCCGCCGGGCGAGCCTGCTGTTCTGCAGCCTGGTGCTTGTGGGCGCCGTCATCGTGGCTGCCGCTCACTCCAAGTGGGAGCTGTTCGCCGGACGGCTGATCTTCGGCGCCGGCTCCGAATCCCTGATCGTGGTGCAGAGCGCCATCATCAGCCGCTGGTTCAAGGGCAAGGAGATGGCCCTGGCCTTCGGCATCGCCCTCACCATCAGCCGCGTCGGAACCCTGTTCAGCTTCAATACGGAGGAGCTCATCTCGCGCTACTTCGGCAGCTACCGCGTGGCTCTCTGGGCCGCGGCGGGCTTCTGCCTGTTCTCCCTGCTGTGCAATCTCGTTTACATGGCCATGGACTACCATGGGGAGCGGGTGCTCAAGCTGCCGAAACCGGAGGCTGGCGACAAGATCGTCTTCTCGGATATCAAGAAATTCTCGTCTTCGTTCTGGTTCGTCGTGCTGCTGTGCGTCACCTTTTACAGCGCCATCTTTCCCTTCACGGCCCTGGCCACGGATATGTTCCACGACAAGTGGGGCATTCCGCTGGTGAGCGCGAGCACGGGTGGGTTCCTGTCCCAGATCTTCGACAACTTCATGCACATGTTCTCGACGGCGCCGGGAATCACCAGCATCGTGATCTTCGCATCCATGGTCTTCGCGCCCTTCGCCGGCGATCTGGTGGACCGCTTCGGGAAGCGGGCCACGCTGATGGTGGTGGGCTCCCTGATCCTGATTCCCGCTCACCTGATCATGGGCATCACCCACTGGAATCCCATCCCCAGCATGGTCGCGCTCGGCGCAGCCTTTGTGCTGGTGCCCGCCGCGATGTGGCCCTCGGTTCCACTGGTGGTGGAGGAAAAGCGCGTGGGCACCGCCTTCGGGCTGATGACCGCGATCCAGAATCTGGGCCTCGGGTTGTTCCCCTTCCTGAATGGCAAGCTGCGCGACGTGACCGGAACGTATACCGCGACCCAGATCATGTTCGCGGGACTCGGCGTGGTGGGGCTTATCTTCGCCTTGCTTTTGCTGCGGTCGGATAAGCGGCATGGCAACACGCTGGAGCAAGGAAGAAACCGGAAGATGGACCTGCCGCGCATCGAAGAGGGCCTGGAACAACACTAGAAGCTGTTTCATCACCGATTCCCAACCGTTCCTCAGGGGCTAAAGCCCGTTGTTTTTGGGCGATTAGCGGCACGACTGAAGTCGTGCCCTGACACAAAGCAGGTGATGAAACAGCTTCTAGGTAAGGACGCGGTCACGGCACCAGAAACTTGAGGGATGAAACCTGGGACGGATCGCCGAATTCGGCTCATCTGCCGACTCGCTGAGTCCGCGAAACGGGCATCTAACCCGCTGCATTGAACCGAAGTTTTTTCAGCCGTCTCTTCATGGAAATCATTTTGGGGAACGTTCGCATAAGTGATTGTTTCGCATAAGTGATTGTTATGATGGGAAAGACTTGTGCCGTCTCCCGGCTCGCTGGCTGTTCGTATGAGAGATTGATCGGGGATGGATAAAGTCCTCTATACTAATACGGTGCAATTTACGAGCAGCGAATATCCGTTAAAACTTAATTTTTGGGCTGGTTTTCCAGCTCTTTATTCGCGTTTTCTCACCTGGCTGATGCGCCGGATGCCCAACGAGCGGCAGCGCCTGCTGGCGGTCACCATCGTGGCGGGCGGGGTGTGCGGCCTGGCAGCGGTGGCCTTTCATATCAGTACCGGGTTAGTGGAATCGCTGTGCATTGACCGCGCTACCGGCGCCCCGGGCCATTCCTGGATATGGTGGACGATTCTCACCCCGGCGCTGGGCGGCCTGGTCGCCGGAATTGGGCTCTACTACTGGGCTCCGGCGGCGGCTGGCAGCGGCATCCCGCAGGTGAAGGTAGCCTATACCAACCACTTCGGAAGAATTTCTTTCAAGGAGACCGTCGCCAAGTTCGTTCTGTGCGTCCTGCAACTGGGAACCGGCGCCTCTCTTGGAGTGGAAGGGCCGACGGTTCACATCTGCTCCGGTGTCAGCAGTCTGCTGGCCAAGGCGGCCAGGCTGAGCCCCAAAGATTGCCGCCGGATGACCTCGGTGGGCATGGCGGCAGGCATCGCCGCAGCATTCAACGCCCCCATCGCCGCCGTCATTTCACCCTCGAGGAACTGATTGGCAACCTCGACCAGACCATGCTCTCCGGAGTGATTGTGGCCGCGGCCCTGGCGGCCGTGGTGGAGAACAAGGTCCTCGGTTCCCACCCCATTTTTCATGTGCCCGGCCATTACGAGCTGACCAATTCCTCGTCGCTGGTCTGGTATGCGCTGCTGGGACTGCTGGCGGCCATCGTTTCGGTCACGTTTACCGACTCGCTGCTGTGGCTGCGCGCCTGGTTCAAGCGGCTGACCGCCGTGCCCAAATGGGTGCACCCGGCCATCGGCGGCGCGGCCACGGGCAGCCTTACCCTGGTGGCCATCGCCTTGTTCCACGTCAACGGCATCGCCGGCGATCCTTACAAGACCCTCACCATGGCTCTCACCGGCCAGGGTTCGCTAACCGTGGTGGCCATGATGGTGCTGTGCGTGCTCAAACTGGCCGCTACCGTTACCTCCTATTCAAGCGGCGGCGCGGGCGGCATTTTTGCTCCAGCTCTTTACATGGGTGGAATGCTGGGCGGAGCGGTCGGGTACCTGGACGTTGCCGTCTTCCATCACTCCGCCGACTCGATTGGCGCCTTCGCCGTGGTGGGCATGGGAGCGGTTTTCGCCGGGGTGGTGCGCGCGCCGATGACTTCCGTCCTCATCATCTTCGAGATGACCGGCGGTTATGGGCTGGTGCTGCCGTTGATGATCGCCAACATGAGCGCATTCGCGCTGTCCCGCCATTGGCGCCATACCCCGGTCTATGAAGCGCTGCTCGAACAGGACGGCATCTACCTGAACGAAGGAAACAGGCCGCCCGGCTCACGCGCCACGCCCAGAGCTGTGCCGCTGCTTCCGCAGGAGCTGCCCGAGGACGCGCCTGCGTGAACGGCGGCGAACCGAAGGCCCAGCCATTCCTATCCCCAAATGGCCGCCAGCCAGCCTACCGCCGCGGCTCCATGTTGTACATGAACAGTGCGCGCAGCTCCAGGTAGGGGCCGTGAAAATCCCTGGGCAGCGGCGGGTAGTTCGAGCCCGTCAGAGCGCCCCAGGCCGCTCGGTCCAATGCCACGTCGCCCGAGCTGCCTTCGAGCACCAGGCTGCCATCCATCAGCCGCCCATTGGGCAGCACCTTGAAGCGGATCATCACCTGTCCCGACTTCAGAATCGGCGCGTTCACCTCGTCGGGAATCAGCGGATCCCAGGTCCGCTCCGTCTCCCAATGCCAGCGTTGCAGCCAGTTCGTGAAGTCCACGCCCTGGGTGTCGGAGAGGATCTGAACGCCCCCGGTGCCGGCCCCGGGATGGAGGGTCAGGCCGGAGCCGGGGGGCAGACTGTTCGCCCCCGCGCCGCGGTTGCGCGCCGCGGCTTTCATGGCGTCGCGCAACTGGTCGGCGGGATTGTCCGAGTTCATGGCGAAGTTGGGCCGCGCGGGCACGGCCGCCGGACGGGGCGACTCAACCTGAGACTGCTGGTTGGGCGGAACGGGCTGCGGTGCAGCCGGCGCGGGAGGCGCAGGCGCGGGTTCGGGCGCCGGCGGCGTCATGTGCTTCATCGCCTCCAGCGTCTGCTTGTCCACCACGATCGGCTTTTGCGGAACGGGCTTGATGACCACCTTGGGCTGCACCTTCCGCAGGGCGTCCGGCGGCATATCCAGATAGGTCAGATCCTTGCGCTGCTTGATCGCGTCGATGGGGTCGATCACCCGCGGCACCTTGAAAATGTATTCGGGAATCCAGGTAAAGGCCGAGAGCAGCGCCAGGTGGAAGAGAATGGCGATCCAGATGCCCTCGCGCAGCCGCGCCCAGCGCCGCTCGTCCTCGAGCTCGCTGATCATCTGCAGCAGTTCGTGGGTGTCGTAGTCTACCCAGCGCGAGCCGCGATAGCCGGGCGACACAGAACCGGGCGACACAGACTCGTCCGGGGGCAACTGCCCGTCCGCGGCGGGATTTGCCTGCACGTCTCCGGCTCCCGCGACGCTGGTCTGGGATGGCTCGTTGGGTTCGTTCAGATCGGTTGGCGCTTGGTCGGTGGGCATGCGGTCCGCAGGAGCTACACCGGGCACACACGCGCCCCGCATCTCCTTTTGTGTCCTTTCGTTCTATTCTCTCATTCCGGCCGAATCCGTGCCGGTCACCGCGGCTCGTACAATAGTTTCTGATTGTAGAGACGGTTGAACGCGCGGAAGGGGACTCCGTTTGAAGTTGTTTTTTGCTCGATTGATGGCCAAGTGGAAGTTTGTGCTGCTGCCAGCCCTGGCCAAGCTGGGTTTTTGGGGCGTGGGCGTGGTCGCGCTGCTGGACTCATCCACCATTCCCGTACCCATGGACGCGATCCTGGCCGTCTACGTCTGGAACGACAAGAGCCACTTCTGGCTGTATTGCATCCTGGCCGCAGCGGGCTCGGCCATCGGCGGTCTCGTGCCCTACGGACTGGGCCGGGCCGGCGGAGAGCTTTTCCTGCTCAAGCGCATCAACCGGGAACGCTTCGAGCGCATGCGCACGCGCTTCGAGAATCAGGAATTCCTGGCCATCATGATTCCCTCCATGCTGCCCCCGCCCGCGCCCTGGAAGGCTTTCGTCTTTGCCGCCGGCGTCTTCGAGATGCGCGTTCTCCCCTTCATGCTCTCCGTCTTCTGCGGCAGAATGGTCCGCTGGCTGGCGCTCTCCTGGCTGGTGCTCAAGCTGGGTCCGGGCGCGGTGAAGATCGTGGAACATCACGGATTGCCGCTGCTGGCGGTCGTGGGCGGTCTGGCCGTGGCCGGTTTTGCCTGGTGGTGGATGAGGAAGAGACGGGCCGGCAAGCTGGAAGATTGAGCAAAGCCAGCCGCAAGTCCGTTCTTTCGCGTCGGATCGCGTAAAAAACGGCTGAAATTCTCATCTTTTGTCGGGAGGCTCGTTTTACCGCTGTTCCCGTCCGTCCAGCACTTCTCCGGCGTCGTCGCGTCCGTTCACGATGTAGACCCAGCCGGTAAGCGGCGGCGAGGCTGCTCTCTGGCTCCGTCCCGGACCGAGATACGAGTAGGCGAAGCGCAGATCGGTGAACTCGACCGTCGTCCAGCTCTGGTGGGGCGGCAGTTGCGGCGGGGCCAGGCCCGGCCGAGGACCAGGAATGGGCTCCGGACCCACGTCGCGCACCACCGCCCAGCGGCCCCAGTCCAGGTAAACCTGCCCCAGCGGCGTGCGCTCAGCGGCTTCGACGGCCGCGGTCACGGGCGGCTTGTAGATCACGTCCCGCTCCGGATCGCTGGCCACCTCGCCGGTCAGGGTGTTGATCTCGGCGGTCTGGTAGAAATGCGGCGTCTCCAGGATCGCGTGCCAGAGAAAAGGATTGACCGGGTAGGGTTCGAGCGCCATGCGTTTCACTGGAGCGGTGGTGATCTCTGCGTTCTGGAGCAGCATCCGCGCCCTCCCCTGCTCCGCCCAGCGCCAACCCCACAGCAGCACCATCCCGGCCAGCGCGAACACCGCCCATCCCCGGCCGCGAAATTTTTTCTTCTTTGCGCCAATCTCGGTATCGGCCAGTCCCAGAAGCCAAGGCATCAGCAGCGCCGCCAGCAGCAGCGCCCACAGCACCGGCTCGGCGATAAAAACCAGGCTGCCCGCATACCAGCGCGGGTTGAAAGGGAAAAAGGGGCGCACTCCGTAGTTGTTCGTCCAGTCCAGCAGCAGGTGGCTGAAGGCGGCCGTCAGCGCGGTGAAATAGAGCCAACCCCAGCGAATGGGCTGGGGCTGCGGCGTCGCGCCTGATTCAGCCGGCGCCACAGCCGATCTCGGCTCCTGATGGCGAGCATTGGCCTTGCGCCTTTCGCGCGCCCGCGCCCAG
>CAWBHO010000042.1:0-21827 GCA_963788415.1 uncultured Acidobacteriaceae bacterium
CTTTGTTATTGTCGTCTACTGGTTAAAGATTACGTATTGCTGCTGCAAATCGGTACCGCCCTGCGGCTCTTGGCTGAGAACTTGATGAAGCTCTTGACCGCTCGGCAGCAGGCGAAGCGGTTTCTGCACGCAACACTAGTCACACCGTTGTCCAGGCGACTGACAACAACCCGCTGAAGTTCAGCCCTTCCGCAAGCGACGCGCTGGCAATCATGTTCGGGCCAAAAAACCGCCAGCTACCTTGATGCGCAAAAGGCGATCGGCCAAGCGTTCGAAGACCTGAAGAAACATGAGATCAGGACTTATGCCGCCATGCAGCAGGCCCTCGCGACGATGCTGGCGGACCTTGATCCAAACACGATCGAACGCGAAGCAGAGCGGGGTGCAGGAACGGAATGGCCGGGCTGCTCCTACCTCGCAAGGCAAAACTCTGGGATACCTACAAGTCCCGATGGGACTCCAGTGTCCGGCGCAGGGGCGACAATGCCATGGAGGCATTTATGCAATATTTTGCAGAATATTATGACCGACAAGGCGGGTAGAGGATAGGCAGGTGTGGTAATGATAGCCGCTTGCAAAGTTTTTCGGTCATGGCCGGGCAGTGCGCACGATTGGGCCGCGTGCTGATAAAGTTCGATATGATCTCAATGTTTCGGCGCGGTCGAAATGTCCTGGTATAGCAAGGTCCTCTGGTCCGAAGGCCTTTTCCTCAGGCCGCACCACCTGCAGCAAAGCGATCGTTACGTCGAACACTTTGTCGAGCAGGCGCGTCGGTCAGATCACGCCCTACCCTTGGGGCTTTTCTTCATTGGAGATCGACAGTGATCTTGCCCAGCAGAGCAAGTTAGCTTTGCGACGCGGCGGGTATGCCCGATGGCACGCCTTTTGATTTTCCGGCCGACAGTCCAATCCCGGACCCGATCAATATGCCGGAAACGGCCGCCGGCCAGATCGCCTGGCTCTCGCTGCCGGTTCTCGCCCCGCGCCACGGCTTCGACCGCTCGACCCTCAGCGCGCTCCACAAGGAGGGAATCGAGCTGCTCTCGGACGGCTTCGCCCGCGTTGCGTTCCTGCGCGGCGGCCTCACCTGGATTCCGCAGCAGCTTTGGGAGCCGGTGGTGAAGAGCAGGGGCCTCTGGACGATCTGCGTGCACAGCAACTCGGCCACCGATGCGCAAGTGAGCCAGCTATCCGCCTTCCTGAGCGTTCATGCCGCACAGTTCACCTCCGTAGAGCGCGTCCTGGCGGAGCTTGCACCCGGCAAACTGAGTCCGGCCGAGCGGTTCCGTGAAGCTCTGGCGCTTTGGCGAGTCCAGGCTTCCAAAGCCAGAAAACAGCGCATGCTCCGCTCCGTCGAGCGCGGCAAAGGTTAGAGGACATCTCAGTAACCCGCTTTGAAAGGGCACAGCTTCAGCCGTGCCGTAAAATACCCAGTCGATCCAGGGCTTTGGCACCTGAGGGGAGCTTTTTCCTCTATACCAATAGGAAATTTGCTCTAGGTTTTTCCACTCTCCGCAAGCGTCCGGTCAATCAGCCGCTCATAAGCCTCGATGGCGCGATCCATGCGGAAGGCTTCGACCCAAGCGTGAGCAAACCGCTCCCCCGGCCTGAGCGTCTGCAGCGCATCGAGCAGGGAAGCGGCCAGCGCATCGACAGAGACCTCCGGAGCGAGCCACACTCCAGGTTGGCCGCGCAGTAGCTCCGCCACACCTTCGGAAGCCGGCAGGGCCACCAGCGGAACTCCTCCCGCGGCCGCCTCCAGCAGCGCATTGGGCAACCCCTCCTGCCGCGACGGAAGCACAAACAGCGTCGCAGCCGGAAACTCAGCCCAAGGCTTTGCAATGAAGCCGGCAAAGCGGACTGCCTCGTCGAGCCCCAGTGTGTGGCACTGCGCCCTCAAAGCCGCCTCCTCCGGCCCGGAGCCGGCAATCAGCAGGCTGGCGCCGGGAAACTGTTTCCGCACGCTGGCCAATGCCGGCAACAGCAGATCGAAGCCTTTTTCCCGCACTAACCGGCCCACCGCCAGCAGATGAGGAGCCTGCTCAGAGTGCGAAACCGTTTCCCGGCTGATGGAATGGCGAATCTCCTCCACGTCCACCGGGTTGGGCAGCACCGTGAGCCGGTCTCCGGGGACGCCAAGCCGCTGTGCCAGATCCTGGGCCATCGCCTGCGTCTGGCAGATCACGCGGCCCGCATGACGGTAAAGCAGTCCATAAAGCAGGCGGGTGTAGCCAGGCAGCCCGCCGAAGGCCAACGCCGCCGAAGCGGTTCCATTCTGCCGAACCAGGATGCGGGTCCGGCGCGGAAACAGGGGCCGCAGGAGCAGCACCAGAAAGTTCAGGTGAAACATTCCGGAGAGAATCAGGTCCGGATCGAGCCGGCGCACCAGCCGCAACAGGCGGAAAGCCCCGCCGCGCACCCTGGAAGCGCCCAAAGCGTGAAGATGAATCCAGGGGGGCAGCCCTTCGGCGCCGGTCTCCGTCTGTGCAATCAGTCCCAGGTGCAGCTCATACTTCTCGGCGGAGAGCCCTCGCGCCACCAGGGCCATGACTCGCTCCGCTCCGCCGCCGCCCAGATGCGGCATCAGCAAAAGAACCTTCGGCCGTCGTGAGGCGGGCATACGAACCCTTCCGGAAACTCCTGCGGCCCGGCAGCGAACGCCTTCATCTGCCTGTAATTAAAGACGCATTTTCCTAGAACGATTTTCCTCTTGACATATTAAAGCAGACCAATGTTTCCTAGAAGTACTGAAACCTTTTTCTCCAGCGAGGAACCTTTTTAAGGGGCCTTCTGCGTTGTCACGAGGGAAGCGGCTGAGGCGAACAACGGGAGTAAACCTGACAGGCGCGCAATCGCCCGGTCAAGTGTTTTGAAAGCATGAACTCCTGAGATCGTCGAGCACGTTTCCTGGCGCATCACCGATTCCGTTCCATATTGGTGTGCGAGATCCCGTATTGGGAGTGGCTCGTGTTCAAACGCAGCAGAGATAGAGTAGATTCCCATTTTCTGCCGACATTGTCTGATGTGGGCAAACGCCTTTTAACCGCAGCCGTAGATCCGGCTCCGCCGTCCCCCTCCGCGCATCGCCCGCACATCGTTGTCGGCGTTACGTCGGCGCAGACTTGCCTGGTTCTTGGCGGCCGTCTGCGCGTTCTGCGCGAGGCGGGTTTCCGGGTCACGCTGGTATCAAGCCCCGGCGAACTGCTCACCACGACAGCCGCCCAGGAGGGCGTTGACGCGGTTGAACTTCCCATGCAGCGCGAGATTGCGCCGCTTGCGGACATCCTGTCGCTGCTGCGCCTGTTAAGGCTGCTTCACCGGCTCAAGCCTGACATGACCGAATTCAGCACTCCCAAGGCCGGGCTGCTGGGCTCGATCGCCGCCATGCTTTGCCGCGTGCCAACGCGGGTCTATTTTCTGCGCGGCCTCAAGCTGGAGACTGCGGCGGGGCTCAAGCGCCGGATCCTGCTGGCCGCTGAAAAGCTGGCCGCCGCCTGTTCTCATGTTGTACTGTGCAACAGCGAGAGCCTGCGCAATCAGGCTCTCGCGTTGGGAATTGCGCCAGAGGACAAACTGCGGTTGTTGGGCGGCGGCAGCAGTTACGGCGTCGACGTGGAACGGTTCTCGCCGGGTGCGAGCGACCCGCGCGGCCGGCTTGGTCTTCCGCTGGACGCTCCCGTGGTGGGATTCGTAGGCCGGCTGACACGGGACAAGGGTTTGCCAGAACTGATCGAGGCATTTGACGCCATCCTGGCCGCCAAGCCGGAGGCGCATCTGCTGCTGGTGGGCTGGTTTGACGCCGCCGAAGATGCGCTGGGCCGCACCCTGCGTGCCCGGATCGAACATCACCCCCGCATTCATCTGACCGGCTTCGTCGCCGATACGGCACCCTATTATCGCGCCATGGACGTGATGGTTCTGCCCACCTGGCGGGAGGGGTTTCCGAATGTGGTGCTTGAGGCGGCGGCCAGCGGAATTCCGGTCGTGACCACCTTGTCCACCGGCTCGCGCGACGCCGTGGTCCCGGAGGTGACCGGGCTGCTGATTCCCCCCGGCTATCCGGAGGCCATTCGCGAGTCCGTGCTCCAGTTGCTGAACGACCCCGAGCGCCGTTCCCGCATGGGCGAGGCAGCGCGCTCCTGGGTTCTCCACCACTATGTCAATGGGCGCGTCCTGGACCTTACCGTGCGCTACTACGAGAGCCTTATTGACCGCAATCTGCCGGAAGATTCCAAGCGCTGGACCGGTTCCAAGGATTCCGCGCTCAATCCGACTTACTAGAGCATTTTAACTTTTGATCTGGACTCTCGTGCCCCATCCATTCCGCATTTTTCGGCGGAATGGGTGGGATACCAGTAAAATTTCGGTCTACACCATTTCCGAAATGCTCAGTATCCCGTCTCAGAGATACTCCGGCGGTGAAGGGTACGGGCTTTAGCCCGTACATAAACGCTGCAAAATCAGAGGGGCTTTAGCCCCAGAGGGAGCGCTTCTCCATGCACCCCCGGAGAAGATGTGCCTTAGAAGAGCTGCCTGCGGTTTTCCATCTTGCCCGGGAACGGAGCACTCAGGGGTGCGGCTGCAGATCCATCGGCATGACGGGCATCCCGGTCTCGGCGGAAGGCGCTTGTAGAGTATCCCCGCCTGCCTGGGCGGCATGGAGCACACCGTTCGGCACAATGCCCAGAACCAGCGTCGCCGTCACCGCGAGCAGCAACGCAGCGCCCACCGCAACCCCCACGCGGGGCGTGGAAGCTGCGGAAGCCGAAGCCCCTTCCGCCGGGCGCTGGGCCGCGGCCAGGGCCAGGCGCAGATAATACGCGGCTGCCAGGCCGGAATTCAGCAGGCCGATGATCGCCAGCCAGATGGCCCCGCCGCCCACCGCTGCTGAAAATGAGTAAAACTTGCCGAAAAATCCCCCCGTGAAGGGAATCCCGACCAGCGAGGCCAGGAAGAAAATCAGCAGGCCGCCGAGCAGGGGAGAACGATAGACGAGCCCGCGAAAATCTTCGATCAGCGGCAGTTTTTCGTCGTATCCACTCACCAGCGTGACCACCGCGAAGATGCCCACGTTCATGGCCGCATAGGCCGCGACGTAAAAGCTGGCGGCGGCAATGCCTTCCGAACCGAATCCGGCGAAGGCCGCCAGCAGGTAGCCGGCATGAGCAATCGACGAGTAGGCCAGCATGCGCTTCACATTCGTCTGGCGCAGCGCGGCCAGGTTGCCCACGGTCATCGAGAGCACGGCCACCCCCCACAGCAGCGGCTCCCAGAAAGAGCGCAGCGTGGGCAGCATCTCGTAGACCACGCGCAGCAGCAGGGCGAAAGCGGCGGCCTTGGGAGCCGTGGACATGAGCGCCACCACCGGTGAGGGCGCGCCCTCATACACGTCGGGCGTCCACACGTGGAAGGGCGCTGCGGAGACCTTGAACAGGATGCCTACCAGCATCAGCCCCAGTCCTGCCACCAGCAGGAAGTGATTCTGCGCGCCGGGCGCCAGGCCGGCAATCTCGTAAATCTGCGTGGTGCCGGTGGCGCCGAAGATCAGCGCGATGCCGTAGAGCAGGAAAGCGGTGGCGAAGGAGCCGAGCAGAAAATACTTGATGGCTGCTTCCGGTCCGCGGGCCGTTTCCTTGCGATAACCGGCCAGCACGTAGGTCGCGATGGATGAAATTTCCAGGGCGATGAAGACCAGCAGAAGTTCGATCGCGCTGGTCATCAGGCACATGCCCACCGCGCCAAACACCATCAGCGCATAAAACTCGCCCTGGTGGTGGCTGTCCTCAGGCAAGGTGTCTAGTGAAAGCAGCAGCGCAACCAGCACCACGCCGCAGATCAGCACGTGGAAAAAGACCGTGAAGGCGCTGGTTTCCACCGTGCCATAGAAGCCGGTTCCTTCCGGCAGCAGGAGTTGCCACAGGCTGGCCCACAAGGCAAAGGTGGTTCCGAAGGCGGCCACCCAGCCCAGAGAGCGGCGCGCCCAGTGCGGCGGCAGCGTGGCGTCGACCAGCATCACCAGAACGCCTGTCAGTGTGAGGATGACCTCGGGAAGGATGCGGAAGATGTCAGGAACAGGATTCACCGCTGGCCCTCCACAGGGATAGAAGTTGGTGTTGCCGAAATCTCAATGTACTTGTGCTGCTGCACTTGCGTGATCAGGCGCGCCTGGGCTCGCGGAGGATGCACGCCCTTTTCGATCGATTGGAGCCACAGCGTGGGCGTCACGCCCATGATCAGCATCATCACAACCAGAGGACACAGAACCGCCAACTGCCCAATATGCAGGTCTTCGGGCGACTTGGAAGCGGCCATCGCGCTCTCCGGCCCGAAGAAGATTCGTTGCACTAGCCAGAGCATGTAACTTGCGCCCAGCACCACCCCCAGCGTGGCGGCAATCGTCCAGCCGCGGCTGACGCCGGCAAAGCTGCTCGATAGAATCATGAACTCGCCGACAAAGCCGTTCAGCATCGGCAGCCCAATCATGGCCAGGGCGGAAATGACGAAGAAGGTGGCCGCGCGCGGCAGTTTCGCGGCCAGCCCGCCATAGGCGCTGATCTGGCTGGTTGCGTAGCGGTCATAGAGAAAGCCCAACAGCAGGAACAGCGCGCCGTCCACCACGCCATGGCTCAGCATCTGATAGACCGCCCCGTCCCAGCCAGTCGTCGTGAGCCCGTAAATCCCCAGCGTAATGAAGCTCAGAAGGCTCAGGGTTGCAAAGGCGATCAGCCGCCAGAAGTCGCGCTGCACTAAGGCCATCGAGGCCCCGTAAAGAATGCCGATGACCGCCAGGGCCACCAGCACCGGAGCCACGGCCCGCGCCTGCACGGGAAAGAGGCCGATGTGGAAGCGCAGCATCGAATACAGACCCAGCTTGCCCGCGACCACCATCGCCAGCGCAACTGGCGCTTCGCTGAAGGTGTCCGCAACCCAGCCATGCAGCGGGAAGACCGGAACCTTGACGGCAAAGGCGAAGAGAAACGCCAGCGCCACCCAGGTCAACGCGCCCGCGGGCAGCGCCCCGCTGGCCACCCAGAGCTGAAGCGTTGAAAAATCGAAGCTGCCGGTCTTTGCGTAAAGCCACAGGATCGCCACCAGCAAGGGCGCCGAGGGAATGAAGGTGAAGAGGAAAAACTTCAGCGCGGCCTTGGGCCCGTCCTTGCGCCCATACATCGCGATGAGGATGGCCATGGGCACCAGCGACAGCTCCCAGAAGCCGTAATACACCATCAAATCCAGTGAGATAAAGACGCCGAGCATGGCCGTCTGCTGCACCAGGAAGAGCGCGAAAAACAGCTTGCGCCGCTCCTTGATCACGTTCCAGCTCGCGACCACGCCGACCGGAGCCAGCAAACCCACCAGCACCACCAGCCACATGCTCAGCCCGTCCACGCCTACATGGTAGAAAATCTTCGGACTTTCAACCCACAGCCGGTTGACTTCAAACTGGAAGCCGGCCTGGCCGAGGTTGAAGTGCGCCGGCAGGTGCAGAGTCAAGCCGAAGGTGGCAAGCGTTGTGAGGAGCGCAATCCAGTTGGGCAGCTTGCCGCGATCAGGCGCCAAAGCCACCAGCACCGCTCCAGCCAGCGGAGCCAGCAGGATCAAGGTGAGAATCGATTGGTTGATTTCGTTCATTCTCTCAGTGCCCCGCCACGCCCAGGTGAATTGCCGGTAAGTTGGCCAGCACCGCCGTCCACGGCACCAGCAGGAAGAGAAGCACGGCCGCGGCACCGGCGGCCAGCCACGCCGCATACGAGCGCAGATTGCCCGATTGCCAGCGCTGCAGGATCGCTCCGCCGAGCAGGGCCATGCCGCCAATCAGCCACGCCGCGCCGCCCAGAATGCCCACATCCACAACCCACTCCAGGAAGAACTTCGAGAAGCCGAGCAGCGGCTTGACCACCACGGCGCCATAAAACTCGTCCACAAAATACTTGTTGGCCAGCAGCTTGTAACCGCCCGGCAAGGCCGCCGCCCACTGCGCCGGGCGCTCCGGCTTGCGCCGGTAGAACTTGTCGGCGATCAGCCAGCCTTCGAGCGCCACCAGAACGGCCACGATGCTGAGGATGATCTCCAGGCGCCGCGCTGCCGCCTTCCGTCACGCGCGCGCCCACTGCGGGCGCCAGAAAGCCGGCAAAGCGCTCGATTCCGATCCAGCCGCCGCAGACTGAAAGCAGCGCAAGAATCACCAGCGGCCCGAGCATCGACCACGGGACTCTCATGCGGATGAACCTCGGGGCTGCGCGACTCGCCCATGAAGGTCAGGTACCAGAGCCGGAACATGTAGAAGGAGGTCAACAGCGCCGTCACGACGCCCACAAACCAGAGCGCCTTGCCGCCCGTTCCCTGCAAAAAGGCCGCGTAAAGAATCGCGTCCTTCGAGAAAAATCCGGCAAAGGGGAAAAACCCGGCGATAGCGAGGACGGCCGCGGTCATCGTCCAGAAAGTAACTGGCAATGTCTTCCTCAGCCCGCCCATCTTGCGCATATCCTGTTCGCCGCCAATGGCGTGGATCACCGAGCCGGCCGCCAGGAAGAGCAGCGCCTTGAAGAAGGCGTGGGTCATCAGGTGGAAGATGGCCGCGGAATACGCCGCCACACCGCAGCCCAGGAACATATAGCCGAGCTGCGAGATGGTCGAGTAGGCCAGCACGCGCTTGATGTCGTTCTGCACCAGGGCCATGGTCGCGGCGAACAATGCCGTCGCCGTGCCGATGACGGCCACCACGCCCAGCGCGATCGGCGCGTGGTCAAAGAGAACATGCGTGCGGGCGACCATGTAAACGCCGGCCGTTACCATGGTCGCCGCGTGGATCAGCGCGGAGACCGGCGTCGGGCCTTCCATCGCGTCCGGCAGCCAGATGTAAAGCGGCAACTGCGCGCTCTTGCCCGCCGCGCCCAGCATCAAGCAGAGTGCGATCACCGTGAGCACGCCGCCCTGCCAGCCGGGATTTGCGTTGAGCCTGGAGGCAATCTCGCTGAAAGTGAGCGTGCCGAAGTTGGCCAGCAGCAGAAACATTCCGATCAAAAAGCCGAAGTCGCCGATGCGATTGACGATAAAAGCCTTTTTGCCCGCATCCGCCGCCGATTTTTTCTGGAAATAAAAGCCGATCAGCAGGTACGACGCCAGGCCCACGCCCTCCCAGCCGACGAACATCACCAGCGCGTTCGCGGCCAGCACCAGCACCGTCATGAAGAACAGAAACAGGTTCAGGTAGCTGAAGTAGCGCGCGTAGCCCTCTTCGTGGGCCATGTAGCCGACCGAGTAGATGTGAATCAGGAAACCCACACCGGTGACCACCAGCAGCATGACCAGCGAAAGCTGATCGAGCGCGAAGCTGAAGTTCACATGCAGCGTGCCGGCGCTGATCCACGGCAGCGGGCAGGTCTGGACCCAGGGCAGGGAAGTCGCAGCCCCGCCGACGCCGAAGACGCCCAGCGCCATGTCGAGCACCACGCCAAAGGCGGCCAGCGGAGCCGCCAGCGCGACCGTCGTCACCAGACTCTTCGGCAATCGGCGGCCCAGAATTCCGTTGATGAGAAACCCGGCGAAGGGCAGCAGCGGAATCAGCAATAAATGGTTGAAGGGTCCGTTCATAGTTTCATCAGGTCGATGCGGTCGACGGCCAGGGTTGCGCGGGCGCGGAAGACGGCGATGATGATGGCCAATCCCACGGCGGCCTCGGCCGCGGCCACCATCATCACGAAGAAGACGAAGATCTGTCCCTTCACCGCGTGCCACTGGTGAGCGAAGGTCACGAAAGAAAGATTGACTCCGTTGAGCATCAGCTCAATGGACATGAAGACGGTAATCAGGTTGCGCTTGATGAGAAATCCCACCACGCCGAGCGAAAACAGAGCCGCGCTCAGCAGCAGATACCAGGAAAGTGGAACGTCCTGCGTAAGAAGCGAACTCATTTTTCGCCCGTCCTTTCCGTTTTACCTTGCGGTGATTGCAGGATTCGATTGCCGGAACCGGCCAATGCAGCGGCTGTTCCCTGATCCCTGATCCCTGTTCCCTGCTTTTCGCCGCCATCATGACGGGCCAGGGCGACCGCGCCCAGAATCGCGATCAGAATCAGCACCGAGGTGACTTCAAAGGGCAACAGCAACTTGGTGAACAGCACCGCGCTCAACTCTTCCGTCGAGGTCATCCCCTGGGGCGCGAGCGATGCCGTGCCCATTCCTTGCGCGTGCAGGATGACCGTGGCGGCCACGGCCAGGATGGACACAGCCGCGGGAAAGCCCACCACTTTTGCCGCGCGACTTCCCAGCGTGCGCTCCTCGCGTCCGGCGTTGAGCAGCATCACCACGAAGGTGAATAGCACCATGATGGCGCCGGCGTAAACCAGCACCTGCGCCGCGGCCAGAAACTCCGCGCCCAGCAGCAGGTAAAGCACGGCCAGCGAGACCATCACCACAATCAGCGAAAGAGCGCTGTTGATGGGATGGGTCTGCAGGAGCAGGTTGACCGCTCCAGCCAGGCAAAATCCGGCAAACACGAGAAACAAGATCAGGTGCATGATTCCATCGCTTGCTGACAGCAGCCGGCGCGAAACGCTCCCCGGCGGGTTGAGGGGAAGGAAAGTGGAAATCCTCCCCGATTGTAAATCAGCGATACGCAAGCCACAGACTGGTCGCCACAATGTTCAGCATGGCCACCGGCAACAGCCAGCGCCATCCGAAACTCATCAGCTGGTCATAGCGGAAGCGCGGCAGGGTTCCCCGCACCCACACATAGAGAAAGAGAAACGAGAATACCTTGAGCACAAACCAGAAAACCGGCAGCAGAGCGTGAATGAAAATGTTGTCCGGAGTGGGAATCAGATTGCCGAACGGGCTCGTCCATCCGCCCAGAAACATCAGCGTGGCCACGCATCCCACGGTGATCATGTTGGCATATTCGGCCATGAAGAACATGGCGAACTTCATCGAGCTGTACTCGGTGTGATAGCCGCCGGTCAGCTCGCTTTCCGCCTCGGGCAGATCGAACGGCGAGCGGTTGGTCTCCGCATAAGCCGCCATAAGGTAAACGAAGAAAGCCACAAACTGCAATCCGCCGAAGAGGTTCCAGCTGAGCATTCCCTTGGTGGCCTGCTGCTCCACGATCACGCGCAGATTGAGCGACCCGGCGCGCAGCACCACGCCCACCAGCGAGAGGCCCAGCGCCAGCGCGTAGCTGATCATCTGCGCCGAGGAGCGCAGCGCGCCCAGCAGCGAATACTTGTTGTTCGACGACCAACCGGCGAGCGCAATGCCATACACTCCCACCGAGGTGATGCCCAGGATCACCAACAGGCCGATATTCACGTTGGCCACTTCAAACAGATCCATCTGTCCCGGCCCGATGCCGGGAGCGCCGAAGGGCACCACGCCGATCGAGATCAGCGCGCAGCCCAGCGCGATCATGGGCGCCAGCAGGTAGAGCGGCCGGTAAACCGCCGTGGGAATCATGTCCTCTTTGAGAAAGGACTTGGCTCCGTCCACCAGCGGTTGCAGCAGCCCGAACGGCCCCACGCGGCTCGGCCCCCAGCGGTTCTGGATGCGGCCCACCAATTTGCGTTCCAGCAGCACGGTGTAGGCGACGCCCAGCAGCATCACCACCGTCACCACGGCTACCTTGAGCAGGCTCCACAGCAAAAATTCTAAAATCGTCACTGGCTTTCAGCCTCTTCTTCTTTTCTTGCTGCCTTCATCCTGAAATTTCCCAAAAATCCTGTTCTTTTGCGCGAAATAAAAAGAGCCGCGTTCGATTCCATTTCGCTTCCCACTATCGCCCGAACGCGCCATCCTTTCGTGCTCCCGAAAAGGCCGGCTCGTCCCGCTACTTGCTTGCCGTCTCCGCCAACTCCCGTGCCTGATGCCGCGCAAGTTCCTTGAGCGCTGCGCTATGCTCGCCCAGCGTTCCAGAGGTAAACAGCCCATCCTGAGCGGGAAGAATCGCCGCCTTCCCAGTCAGAGCCGCAACCGGCACAAAGCCCGGCTCGGTTCGCACATCGTTGCCGCCCAACAGATTCACGCGGTCCAGGCTGTAGCCCGGCGCGAGCCGCGCAATCTCATCCAGCACAGCCAGCGGGTCGAAGGGGCTCAGCTTCGGTTCGAGTCCATTGGCCTCAAGCCACACCGCGTGCCGGTCCGCCTCGCCAGCCTGCACGCCGCGCGACTGGCCCAGGTCGGCCGTCACGCCGCCTTTGCCAAAAGGAACCAGCGTCTTCACGTCCACGCCCATCGCCCCGGCCAGCCGCACCAGAATCTCGAAATCCGGCTTGACTCCCGCGCGATCCGCGGCCTTCTTGACCAATTGCACATCGCCGAATGTGTTGGTCACCGTGCCGGTCTTTTCGTACAGGCTGGCAGCGGGCAGCACCACATCGGCCAGAGCCGCCGTCGCGGTGAGAAACAAATCCGACACAACGACAAAGGTGTTCTTCAGCGCCTCTGGTCTTATGCCCAGTCTTGCCACCGGGTCCGCGCCCACCACCAGCAGAGCGCCCAGCTCACCCTTGTCCGCGGCATCGAAGATCTCCGCCAGCGTCTTGCCCGGCGTCGCGGGCAGGCCAGGATACTCAGCGGCAAATGCGCCCGCATCCGTGACCGGAACATAGCCCGGCAGCAGCTCCGGCAGAAGCCCCATGTCCGCTGCGCCTCGCGAGTTGGCGTAGCCGCCCAGCAGCGCAAAGTGGACAGATTCGGGATTCGGACCGCGCTTCAACCCCCAGGCCACGAGCTCCGTGATTTGCGCGCCCGTATACTCCGGCCCGAAGATCACCAGCAGCGACTCCTCGGCCGCGACAGCCTCGCGGAAAGCTGCGTCGTTGATCGTGGCATCGCTGCCGCCCAGGTACGCGGCCAGGGCCGGGTAGCCGTCCGCGTTCAACCGCAGCGTCGCTTTGGCCTGGCGCTCCAGCTTGATGACCTTCGCGTTGGCCACATAAAGTCTGGCCTTGTTCAGCCGTACATTCGTCCGCAGATTCCAGGCAAGCAGCGGGTGCTCTTCGGTAGGATTGCCGCCGATGAGAAGAATGGCCGGTGCCGTAGCCGCATCGCGCAGGCTGGCGGCCTTGCCGCGGCTGCCGCTGAGCGCCTGCGCAAAGGCCGCGTAGTCCGCCGTCCGCTCATGGTCGATGTGGTTGGTCTTGAGAACGGTGCGGGCGAACTTCTGCAGCAGGTAATTCTCTTCATTGGTGGTGCGGTTGGAGCCGATGACCCCAATGGCTGAATGATTGCCGGCGGCGGCGCCCCCCGTAGTTCCAGTCCGGCTGTCGCGCACTTCCTTCAGCTTGCCGGCTGCCAGCCGCAGCGCCTGTTCCCAGGTCGCCTCCACCAGCTTGCCTTCGCTGTTGCGCACCAGCGGCTTCGTCAGCCGGCCGTCACTCTCCACAAAATCGAAACCGAAGCGGCCTTTGGCGCACAGAAAGTCGCCGTTGATGCCGCTCTTGTCGCGATTGTCGGCGCGCACAATCTCCGTACCTTCGTTGGTCTGCCGCACGCCCAGCGTCACCTTGCAGCCGTCGGCGCAATGCGTGCAGACGGTCGCCACGTGGTTCATCTCCCACGGCCTTGTCTTGTAGCGATAGCTGCCCGAGGTCAGCGCGCCCACCGGGCAGATGTCGATGCACATGCCGCACTGCTCGCAATCGAGCTGGCCGCTTTGGCCGTCGGCGCTCAGGCTGTTGGGCGCAATCACCGAGCGCACGCCGCGGTTCTCGACGCCCAGCGACCACACGTCCATCCCCTCGCCGCAGACGCGGATGCAGCGGTAGCAGAGGATGCAGCGCGGGCGGTCGTAGTAGACGGCCGGCGACCATTGCTGCTCCTCGCGATGCTGCTTGGCCTCCGCGTAGAGGCTTTCGCCGGCGCCGTACTTGAAGGTCATGTCCTGCAATTCGCACTCGCCGCCGGCATCGCAGACGGGGCAGTCGAGGGGATGATTGCCGAGCAGCAGTTCGATCGTCGCCTTGCGCGCCTGCGCAATTTCGGCTGACTCGGTCGTGAACACCTGCCCCTCGGCCACCGCGGTGGTGCAGGCGGTTTGCAGCTTGCCCACCTTTTCCTGGCGCACCACGCACATGCGGCAGGCGGCCTGCAAGCTCAGTCCGGGGTAGTAGCAGAAAGCCGGAATCTCGATGCCCGCCTTGCGGCAAGCGTCAATCAAGAGCGTCCCCGCGGGAGCCGTCAGTTGCTTTCCATCGACAATGAAGTTTACGTCTGCCATTTTTTCCTATGCGGCCTGCGTTGTTTCTTTGAATGATTGAGATTGCGGCAGCGACACGGCAAGCCACTCCACAAAGTACTCTTTTGTCTCGTGGTCAGGATCGAACTCGTTGATGTTGACGTTCGTCGCTACTGCATCTGGAATCGGTTCTCCGGCCTTCAGCGTTTCAGTCAAATAAAGCTCCACGGCTTCGCGCATATTTGAGCGCGTATCATCGAGCGCGTCGCCAAGCGAGCCGCATCCGGGCAGGTCTGGAGAAAATGCACTCCAGTTGTTGGCGCCCTTTTCGTAAACCACCAGATATTCTCGCGTCATTTCAATCCTGCTTTCTTGAGAATACTGTGAAGCAGTCCCTTCCCGATTTCCTTGCCTGCGTGCATGGGAACAACCAGCAATCCCGGCTTGTTGGGATGACGAAAATGCCTGTGACTTCCCGTCTGTCCCGCGCTCGTCCAACCATCGGCTTCGAGCATCCGTACAAGCTCTTGAGGTTTCACTCTCGCCGCTACACCACAGCCAAATCCAAGTGCTTTGCGAACGGGCACGGCTTGCCGTTCAAGTGATCCTCGAACTCCTTGCGAAACTTCTTCACGAATCCCAGCGTGGGCATCGCCGCCGCGTCGCCCAGCGGACAAAACGTCCGGCCCAGCATGTTCTCCGCCAGATACTGAATGTTGTCGATGTCCTTCGCCTCGCCGAATCCGGCATGAAAGCGCGTCAGCGATTTTTTCAGCCAGTCCGTTCCCTCGCGGCAGGGAATGCACCAGCCGCAGCTTTCGTGCTGATAGAAGCTGATCGTCCTGAGCGCGAACTCGACGATGCAGGTCTGATCGTCGATCACCACCACGCCACCGGAACCCAGCATCGAACCGGCCTTGCCCACCTGGTCGAAGTCCATGCCGATATCGATTTCGTCCGGCAGCAAAACCGGCGTCGAAGAGCCGCCGGGAACGACCGCCTTCAACCCGCGTCCGCCGCGCACGCCGCCGCCGACTTCGTAGATCATTTTTTTCAGGTTGTAGCCCATCGGCAGCTCGTAGACGCCGGGCCGCTCGACGTGCCCGCTCAAGCCAAACAGGCGCGTCCCGCCGTTGCGCGGCGAGCCAACCTCGGCAAAGGCTGCGCCGCCCATCTCGATCACATGCGGCACCGTGGCGATGGTCTCGGCGTTGTTGATCACCGTCGGCCCGCCGTAGAGTCCGACCACAGCCGGGAACGGCGGCTTGATGCGCGGCACGCCGCGCTTGCCTTCGAGCGACTCCATCAGCGCCGACTCTTCGCCCACTTCGTAGGCGCCCGCGCCGGTCTGCGTGATGACCTGAAATTCAGTTTCCGAGCCGAAGATGTTCTTGCCCAGAAATCCCTTGGCGTAGGCGTCGGCGACGGCCTTTTCCATGATCTCGAGCAGATAGCGGTACTCGCCGCGCAGATAGATGAAGCCCAGCTTCGCGCCGATCGCCAGGCCGGCGATGATCGTGCCTTCGATCACCGCGTGCGGATCGTGCAGGAAGATCAGGTGATCCTTGCAGGTTCCCGGTTCGCTCTCGTCGCCGTTGACCAGCACGTACTTCGGCTTGGTCGACTGCTTGGGCACAAACGACCACTTCAGGCCTGTCGGAAAACCCGCGCCGCCGCGCCCGCGCAGGTCGCTGGCCTTCATCTCGTTGATGATCCAGTCGGGACCCTGCGCCAGACACTTCTTCGCCGATTCGTAGCCGCCGAGTTCGAGGTAGCGATCGATCTTAGCCGCGCCCATGCCAAAGCGCCGGCTGACAATTTTCACTTCATCGGGATGCGAGACCAGTCTAGGCATCGGTGGTCTTTCCTTCCGCTTTCGGCTTCAGCTGGCCGCGATACCAGCCAGAATGCCCGGCACAAGCTCGGGCGTCAGCTCATCGTGGAAGTCGTAGTTGACCTGAATGGCCGGCGCCCAGCAACAGGCCCCGATGCACTCGACCTCTTCGAGCGAAAACACCCCGTCCGCCGTTACGCCCTTGTGCCCGATGCCCAGTTCCTCCTGAAAGCGCTCGTAAATCTCGAATGCTCCGCGCAACATGCAGCTGATATTCGTGCAGACCTGCACGTTGTACTTGCCCGCCGGCTTGAAGCGCAGCATCGAGTAGTAAGTGGCCACGTTGCGCACTTCCAGTTCGGTGATGCCGATGCGCTGCGGCCACTTCGGCGATGACAGCGTCGGAGAGGTAGCCAATCTCATCCTGCGCATAAAGCAGCATGGGAACCAGCGCCGAGCGCCTCACCGGGTACTTCTCCACCAGCGCGTCGAGCCGCGCCGCCAGTTGGGGCGAAAAGACGAGTCATCGTTTCAAGACTCATAGCATCAACTCCCGTGCCCGCGCGTCGGCCGGCCTTATCCATTTTTTCGTGCCCGATCTTGTTCTTCCCGCCTGATCTCGGTGCCCGCAACCCGTCGTTCACATGCAACCGCGCTCGAACTGCGGCGCAGGGATAGCGAAACAGCAAGCGAACTCAATCGAACCTGCCAAGGATGATGCTCGAAATGATGTCTGATGGCAATTTCGCGGGGGAGGGATTAGATCCACCCCGGTTCCACGTGCTTCGGCCAGATGGATTCAACGTGCGAATCGTCTCGGCGGCAGCCATATTCCTTGCGCGAGATCTCGTATCCATTCGGGGGGCCGCTGATGACGGCCGTGATGCGGAACTCCCCTTCGCGCACCCCAACTCCCACTCTGCAAAGCGAATCCGTGCCGTACGTGAGAAAGATCTCAGTCCTCGAAGCCCGGCAAGTGATAGCGGTCGATGGTGGCCACGCCCCTCTTGCGGAGTTCCACATTGGCCTTTTTCATTTCCGCGGCGACGTGTGTCCTCACTCGCTCAAAGATGAGCGCCAATAGGCTCTCAGCTCCCGGCGCATCTCGTAAGCCGAGCGGCTGGCATGCTGAATGAGCCGCGCGTCATCTGCCAGCTTTGCGTAATCAACCATGCGCCTTCCTCCGGGGCCTCCTTCTCATCGGTCGATCTCTCCCAGCACGATGTCGATGGAGCCGATCACCGCCACCAGGTCGGCCAGCATCCGCCCCTTGCACATGGTTTCCAGCGCCTGCAGCGTCGTAAAGCCTGGATAGCGCATGTGCACGCGATAAGGCTTGGCCGTGCCGTCCGAGACCACATAATAGCCCATCTGCCCGTGGCCCGATTCAATGCCCTGATACACCTCGCCCGCCGGCACCGCAAAGCCTTCGGTGACGATCTTGAAGTGATGAATCAAAGCCTCCATCTGGGTCTTCATCTTTTCCCGGTCGGGCAGCACAATCTTCGGCGCGTCGGCCTTCACTGGCCCTTCCGGCATCCCGTCCAGCGCCTGCTGGATGATCTTCACGCTCTCGCGCATCTCGACCAGCCGCACCACATACCGCGCCCAGCAGTCGCCGTCGGTCGAGGTGGGCACCTGAAACTGAAACTTCTCGTAGCTCGAATAGGGCATGTCGCGGCGCAGGTCGAAGTCCACGCCCGATGCCCGCAGCGGCGGCCCGGTCACGCCCAGCGCAATCGCATCCGCGGCCGACAGATAGCCCACGCCCAGCAGCCGGTTCCTGAAGATCGGGTTGCCGGTCAGCAGATTCGAGTACTCGTCGATCTTCTCCGGAAACGTCTTGATGAACGCCTGCACGCGGTCAAGAAAGTCCAGCGGAGGCTCCATCGAGAGGCCGCCGATGCGGAAGTAGCTGGTCATCATTCGCTGGCCAGAGACGCCCTCGAAGATCCGCAGAATCTCCTCGCGCTCGCGGAAGGTGTACAGAAAAACGGTCAGCGCGCCAATGTCCATGGCGTGCGTGCCCAGCCAGATCAGGTGCGAATTGAGGCGGGTCAGCTCGGCCAGCAGCACCCGAAGCCACTGCGCTTTTTCGGGAATCTCCAGGCCCAGCAGTTTTTCAACGGCCAGACAGTAACAGAGATTGTTGGCCATCGGGTTCAGATAGTCAACGCGATCGGTGAGCGGCACCACCTGCTGATAGAACTTGGCCTCGCAGGTTTTTTCGATGCCGGTATGCAGGTAGCCGATCTCCGGATAAATGCGGACGATGATCTCGCCGTCGATCTCGAGCACCAGGCGCAGCACGCCATGCGTCGCCGGGTGCTGCGGCCCCAGGTTGATGATCATGTGCTGATCTTTGGCGCCTTCGGCCGCGGGAGCCGCGAGGATGGGTGTGCCCGTTGTATCAATCATTCAGCGATACCCCTCCACCGGATAGTCCTTGCGCAGCGGATGCCCTTGCCAGTCGTCGGGCATCAGGATGCGGCGCAGGTTGGGATGCCCTTCGAAGCGAATGCCGAACAGATCGAAGACCTCGCGTTCGTAAAAGTTGGACGAAGGCCAGACCGGGGTGATCGAATCGACCGCCGGATCGCCTCCCTCCACCAGCACCCGCAGGCGGAGGCGCTCCCGATAGGCGTGCGACAGAATGTGGTAGCTCAACTGAAAGCGCGGCGACGAAGGAAACCAGTCCACCGCGGTCATATCCTCGAAAAAGTTGTATCCGGCCGCCTGCACCGCTGCCGCCGCTGAGCGAATCTCTTCGCTGGCGATGGTCAGGGTCAGCTCGCCGCGGTCAAATTTGGCGTCCACCAGGGCGTCGGCCTTCCAGGCGAGAATCGCCTTGATGGCCGGATGATCCGGGAGAACCTGCAAAACCGCGGTTCTTCCCTCGATAGTGTTCTCTAACGCTTCAGCCATGCTAGAGGTCCGCCTTGTCCCGGCTCCAGTTGAGGATGCCCTTGCGCAGGATGTAGTAAAGACCCACGGCCACAAAGCCCAGGTAGACCACCATCTCCCAGAAGCCGAAAAGCCGGGAGCCGGTGATCGCCGGCAGCTTGCGGTAGACCACCGCCCAGGGCAGCATGAAGACCGCTTCCACGTCGAACAGGATGAACAGCATGGCCACCATGTAAAAGCGCACGCTGAAGCGGCTGCGGGCATCGCCCACCGCCTCGATGCCGCACTCGTAGGCGGCCAGCTTGGTGGCCGTGTTGCGATGCCGGCCGACGAACCAGGAGGCGATCACCATGCCCAGCCCAAGCCCAAAGGCGGCAAGGATTTGCATCAACAGCGGGAGATATTGCCAGTCGTAAGGGATCATCGCCGCCCAATCCGGATCAATCAGTGGAGTTGCACCCCGCTCGGCTAAACTGCTCATGCCGCTGGCCAAACAAGAGTGCTGGTTTGAGATTAGGTTTTCAGCCGCCTCCCGTCAAGGCAACCGAAGGGAACTGGCCGGCGCCCCAAAAGCCGAAAAGACAGACACAACAAGCAAACGAGCCCATTGCACGCTGCGCGCCGAGGCTTGCAGATCTTTTCTTTCCCTTTGAGACACTTGCCTCGAACCGCTCCGGTCCTGCGTCCGCTGCCCAGGCCAGGCCGGTCGAGGCCGCAAAGCGAGCCCTGGAACCTTGCCGTCTGGTCTCGGAAACCGGGCTTGATTCATGCTGCTTTCTTCAAATTGCGGGTAAAGTCGATGGCAAAGGAGACAACCTGGAGCGGAGCGAGCCGATTTCCCGAAATGGGACAGAATTGCTAGAGTTCGCACCTGGGAAACGGTACTTTCGTCATCTGAAATTTTTGGGCTGTACAGCCGAAGAACAAGGTGAGGATAAAAACATGGCTACCACCACGACCACCGGTTTGCCGATTCAGGTTTCTGCGCGGGCCGTCCCCGGAGTCCGGACGCGCTCAGCACGTCGCCGCATCACTCCGCAAGCGGGTCGCGCACTGGAGATTCTCGGCCACGCCATCGAATACCTCACCGATGAGTTTGTGCAGCAGGATGGCATGGTTTCCTCGAAGAACGAGCGATTGGAGGCCGTGCAGATGCTCATGGCGCTCAACCGCCAGATCTATTACGAGTGCCCTGAGGTGCCGAGCTTCGCCGAGCGTTGCCGCGCTCTTCTGCGCCTTGGCGCGCGGTAGTCAGCGCAGCCCATTCCTCGCTGGTTTCGCGGTTCGCCCAAGAGTCTGCGGTTCGCACAGAATCATGGGGGCTGCATTAAAGTGTCCGCTGAGGGTCGAGTCCGCATCTTTTTCGATTCAGTGAATCGAACATTGCTAGCCCCAGCTTCCGATCTTGCAATCTGGCACTGATCATCGAAAACAACGAATCCATGCGGTCAGGGGCTTGGCGCGGCTGCCCCCTACCCAAGCAGTTGGATCGAGCCCTTGCCCAGCAGTTCCTCCACCCGCTCGACCCACCCGCGGTCGGCCGCCACGCTCATCTCTTCCGGCTCCAGAATGACCGCATACTCGCCCTTTTTTCGAGGTGCAGCATCACCTTCCCCGGCCCCGGCGCCGCGTCGGCTGCGCTCTTCAATCCGCTGAACATCTCTTCCGTCGCGGATCACAGATTGATGCGAATCCGCACGCGGTGGGCAGCTTCACCTGCACTTCTTCGAGCGCCGCGACCGAGCTGATGGAGATCTTCGGCGCCGCGTCCTCGTCGCCCATCAGCACGCCCCGCACCACGACCGGCGCTTCGATCTTCAACTGCCCTGCAAGCCGCTCGTAATCCCGCGAGAAGCAGATGAAATCGATCTTTCCCGTCGCGTCTTCGAGCGTCGCCTGCGCGTAGAGTTTTTGATCCCGCTTGCTCTTCTGCACCCTGAGGCCCAGCATCATGCCCGCCACCTGAGTTCGTCGGCGGGGTCCGCCTGCGCGCCCCAGCGTTTCTCCGGCGGCTTGCGTTCGAGCGCCTCGGCCACGGAAATCACGCCCGGCAGGTTGCGCAGCTTCTCGGCGTATTTGTCCAGCGGATGCCCGGAGACAAAGAAGCCCAGCACTTCTTTTTCCTTGGCCAGCCGCTCGCCTTCTTCCCAATCCGCCGCGCGCGGCAGGTCGTCGGCGCTCTCGCGTCCCGCGCGCGGAGCTTCCTCGAAGAGTCCGAAGAGTCCCGCCTGCCCTTGTTCCGCGTCTTTCTGCGCCTTCTGCGCGCGCTCCATCGCCTTGTCCACGGCGGCCATCAGCGGTCCGCGCTTGCCCAGCGAGTCCAGCGCGCCGGCCTTGATCAGCGACTCGATCACCCGCTTGTTCATCAACCGCAGATCGACCTTCTCGCAGAATTGCCAGAAGCTCGTGAACCGCCCGCCCACCTCCGCGCGCGCCTTCAGAATCGACTCGATCGCATTGCCGCCCACGTTCTTCACAGCCGCCAGCCCAAAGCGGATCGCCTGCCCCTCGGGCGTCACATACGGCGTAAACTGGCTCCCGGAAACCTGCACGTCCGGCGGCTCCACGCGAATGCCCATCTCCTTGCATTCGCCGATATACTTCACCACGTTGTCCGGCTTCGAGGTCTCTGAAGTCAGCAGCGCGGCCATGAACTCCACCGGGTAATGCGTCTTCAGGTAAGCCGTCTGATACGACACCAGCCCGTAGGCCGCCGAGTGCGACTTGTTGAAGCCGTACCCGGCAAACTTCTCCATCTGGTCGAAGACCTCGCCGGCCGTCGCCTTCGGGTGCCCCAGCGCCTCCGCGCCGCTCATGAAGCGGTCCCGCTGCTTGGCCATCTCCTCCGGCTTTTTCTTGCCCATCGCGCGGCGCAGCAGGTCGGCTTCGCCCAGCGAGTAGCTGGCCAGCACGTTCCGCC